>NZ_JAMYQF010000060.1:0-37825 GCF_040320745.1 Mesorhizobium sp. M0621
GGCGGCCCCCCGCTTTTCTTTTTAACCCCCCCCCGCCCCCCCCCCCCCCCCGTCCCCCCCCACACCACCCCCCCCCCCCCCCCCCCCCCCCCCCCCCCCCCCCCCCCCCCCCCCCCCGCGACAATGATTATGGTCAGACCAAGCTGCTTCTGCAGCGATGTGAACAGGTTGACGATCTGCGCCCGGATCGAAACGTCGAGCGCACTGAGCGGTTCGTCGCAGACCAGTATGGACGGTTTGAGGGCGAGCGCGCGCGCAATCGAAACGCGCTGCCGCTGGCCGCCGGAGAGCGACCTTGGCAAACGGTCGAGCACTGTCGCAGGCAGCGCAACCAGGTCTAGAAGCTCGGCGATGCGGCGGCGGCGCTCGACTGACGAGCCGTAGCGGTGGATCTGAAGCGGCTCCTCCAGCGTCTGGTAGACGGACTGGCGGCGGCTCATCGACCCCAACGGGTCCTGGAAGACGAACTGGACTTCGCGGCTGAATGACTTCCTGTCCGATTTCAGCCATTCGGTGCGATCCCTTCCCCCAATCAGGACGGTGCCTTCGCTCTCCTTCTGCAAACCGACGATGGTGCGCGCCAGCGTGGTTTTGCCGCAGCCAGACTCGCCGACGATGCCGTGGAACGCGCCGCGCGCGACCGTCAGGTCTATGCCATCGACCGCCCGCACCGCGCCAGTGCCCGAACGGTTGGCGAAATGCACCTTCAATCCCTTGACCTCGATCGCCGCGGCATCAGACATGGACGGCGATCCCCTCTCGTTTCAGCACGACCGGGCAAGCCACGCGGTGCGGGCTTGTCGACGCGGATATCGTCTGCAGCGGCGGCCGATGCTGCCGGCAACCGGCTTCGACCAGTTCGCAGCGTTCGGCAAACCGGCAACCCGGCTCCAGTCGGATCTGGTTTGGCGGCAGGCCCGGTATCTCGCGGGTCGCCGCGCGTTCGTCGGCGCGAAAATCCGGCACCGATGCGAGCAGCCCGCGCGTATAGGGATGGACCGGCCGGGTCAGCACATCCATCGCCGTCCCCTCCTCCGCCACCTGGCCGGCGTAAAGGACGATGACGCGGTCGGCGACGGAAGCGACCACGCCGATATCGTGCGTGATCAGCACGACCGCGATGCCGTCCTCGCGCTGGATCTGACGGATGAGCTCCAGGATTTGCGCCTGGACGGTGGCGTCCAGCGCCGTTGTCGGCTCGTCGGCAATCAGCACGCGCGGCCGAGCCGCAAGCGCCAGTGCGATCATCGCACGCTGAAGCATGCCGCCCGACATTTCGTGCGGATAGCGGTTATAGCGATCCTCGGGGTCCGGGATGCCGGAGCGCGCCAGAAGCGAGACCGCTTCCTTGCGCGCTGCCTCATGCGACAGGCCAGCGAAACGGCGCGCCTGGCGTGCCAGCTGCGGGCCGATCTTCAGCATCGGGTTCAACGCGCTCATCGGATCCTGGAAAATCACGCCGAAATAGCGCCCGCGCAGGTCCGACAATTGCCGGGAACCGATGCTGAGCAGTTCGCTTCCGTCGGCTCGCGCTGACCCTTTCATGTCCACGGTCACGCCCTCGGGCAGCAGGCCGAGCGGACCGAGCGTCATGACGGTCTTTCCCGAACCGCTTTCGCCGACGACCGCGACCGTTTCTCCGGGACGGACGTTGAACGACACCCCGTCCACCGCCCGCACCGAAACGGTGGTGGCGTAGAGGTCGATGACCAAATCTTCGATCGAATAGATCGGCTGACCGTCGCTCATGCTGAAGTCGTTCCTGTTTCGACGGCGTTACGCTCGACTTCTTCGCGAGCACGCGCGTTACGGCGCTTACGCAATGTCGCGCCGCGAACCGGCCGCGGCACCTTTTGCAATGCAAAGGCTTCGCCCAGAAGGTTGAAGCTGACCACGACCAGAGTCAGCGCCAGACCGGGCAGCACGACGAGGCGCGGCACCTCCTCGATGTAGCTCATGCCGTCGACCAGCATCTGGCCCCATTCCGGTGTCGGCGGTGCGACGCCAAGTCCGAGAAAGCTGAGCGTGGCGATGGCCAGCACAAGGGCGCCGGCGTCGGCGCTTGCATAAACCACGACGAGAGCCAGCACATGCGGCAGGATATGGCGGACAAATATCCACAGATGGCCGGCGCCCATCACGCGGGCCGCCTCGATATAGGGCTGCTGCAGCTCGGCGGTCACGACTGCGCGGCTCATGCGGGCATAGTTCGCCCACCACGCCAAGGTGAGCGCCGTGATCATCGACCAGTAGCCGGTGCCCAGAATGCCGATCAGCGCCAGCGCGATCACCAGGCTCGGAAGCGCCAGCGCGATGTCGATGATGCTGATCAGCACGAGTTCGACACGGCCGCCGACATAGCCGGCGAAGGAGCCGATCGTCACGCCGATCGCCAGAGCGGCGACAAGCACGATGATCATCGCCACCAGGGAAATGCGGGCGCCACCAACGATGCGGCTGAAGACGTCTCGGCCGAGATAGTCGGTGCCGAGCCAGTGGCTCCAGCTCATGCCCTCCAGTGTCGCCGAATAGTCCTGCGCACTCGGATCGTAAGGCATGATCGCAGGAGCGAAGATGCCGATCAGCACAAAGCCGATTACGGGGAGCAGCACCAGCCACGGCCAGTCCTTGATGTCCCTGATAGCAGAAATGTTCATTGCCTCATGCTCCCCGCGCGCGGCGCATTCGGGGATCCGCGACGATGCAGATCATGTCGACGATGAAATTGACCATGACGAAGAAGACGACAAACAGCAGCAGCACCGACTGCATGCCGATGAAGTCGCGGAAGCGTATCGCCTCGATGAAAAAGGCACCGACGCCGCGCAATGCAAATACCGTCTCGACGACGATCGATCCGATGATCATCAGCGTGAATTGCGCGCCGAATGTCGTCAGGAACGGAATGGCGATGTTGGGCAGCGCCTCGCGCAGCAGCACCTGCGTTCTGGTATAGCCCTTTGCGAAGCCCGTGGTCGCAAACGGCCGCGACATCGCTTCCTGGAGGTTGACCCGAACGACACGGCTCAGAACGGAGGCTGGGAACAGCGCGATCGTCACCCATGGCAGAAGCCACGAGGTGAAGCCGCTCGTGCCGAAGGTGGGCACCCAGCCGAGCATGACCGAAAACACGATCACCAGCAGCGCCGCCACGAAGAAGTTGGGGGTCGATGCGCCGATCAGGGAAAATGCGTGCAGAAATCTGTCCATGAAGCCGCCATTGCTGACAGCCCCGGCAATGCCAAGCGTGATCGAGAAAATGAAGGCGAGAACGCCGCCGCCGGCAAGCAGAGCCGCCGTCATCGGGATGCGGGCGGCAAACTCCGACGAGATCGGCTTTCCCGTTCGCAGTGATATGCCGAAATCGCCGGCCAACGCGCCGGAGAGCCAGCGTCCGTAGCGGATTGGCAACGGGTCGTAGAGTCCGAGCTCGTTGCCGATCTTGGTGATCATCTGGGCGTCCGCGCCGGGACCTGCCGCACGCTCGGCAATCAGCGCCGCAACATTGCCCGGAGCCGCCGCAACCAGGGCGAATGTCAGCGCGGATGCCGCCAGGATCAAAAGGGAGGCAAGCAGCATCCGTCGCAGGATCGTACGTTTCATCGTCAGGCCTCGCTCGGGCTCGAAGTCTTCAGGCCTTCAGCGTGATCGCCTTGAACGGCAGGTCGTAGTCGGTCGCCGGAAGCGAAAAATTCTCCGCGCGCGGATTGTGAGCCCACAGCCGCTGGCTGACGACAAGCGGACAGATGGCGGTGTTCTCGTGCAGCCAATCGTAGAGGGCCTGCATCTTCACGTCGCGTTCGGCGCCACTCGCGTCAAGCGCAGCCTTGACGACGCCATCGAGCGCGTCGGAGACATAGATCTTCCCGTCGGGCCCGCTGTCCGCCGTCGAGACGAAGGCGTTGCCAAGGGTCCCGTGAGGGTCATAGGGAGCGCCATAGGTGGTGAAGAAAGCGAGATCATAGTCGAAGGCGGGGCGCCGGTCATGCATGGTGGCGTTGTCGACAGAAGAGACCTGGACTTGGAAACCGACCTCGGACAACTGGCCCTGGATCATCTCGGCGATGCGCCGCGATCCCGGCAGAGACTCTTCAGAAACCAGAAAGTCGATGGTCAGAGGAGAGCCAGCCTTGGTCCAAGCACCGCCGCTGTCGACCCAGCCGCCATCGGCGAGTATCTTCTTGGCCGCCGCCACGTCGTGCACCGGCACGTCATGCCGCTTGCCCGACGAAGGCACGTTCGCCGGGAACAGATCGGCGGCCGGGTCGGCAAAGCCCTCGAACAGGACCTTGGCGATCGCCGCCCGGTCGACCGACGCATAGATGGCGTCACGGACGGCCTTGTCGGCGATGATCTTCGATTTCGGCGAATAGCCGAGCAGCATCGTCGCGGTGCCCGGCTCGGCCACGACCTTCATGCCGTCGCTTTCTAGCGCACGGGCGCGGCGCGGCGACAGCGTCGCCACCCAGTCGCCACCGATGACATCGAGGTCGCCTGAGCGCAGACCATTGGCGCGAGCGAGTTCATCGGGAACCACCTTCAATTCCATGCGGCTGAAAAGCGGCTTCTCGCCCCAGTATTTATCGTTGCGAACGAGGCTGGTGCCGCTCGAATCGTATTTTTCGACGATCCATGGACCGGTTCCGATCGGCGCAGTCTGCTTGCCATCCTTGTCGACTGCCTTGGGCGACAGGAAACGGACAGGCCGCACGATTGTGAGTTCGAGGAGTGCCGCCGGCACCGGCCGCTTCAGCTTGACCGTCAGCTTGTTCGGTCCGTCCGTGACGATGCTGTCGAACGCGTCGGAGATGCCGATCCAGGAGAAGTCGCTCACCCCCATCCAGCGCTTGAGGTTCCATTCGGCTGCGGTGGAATCGAAGGGCGTGCCGTCGCTGAAGGTCACGCCTTCACGCAGATCGAAGGCGATCGAAAGCTGATCGTCGGCGACGGTCCATTTGGTGGCAAGTCCCGGCTCAAGCGCACCGTTCTGGCCGTAGTGGATCAGCGCATCGAAGACGATGGTGTAGGTGCTCAGCGTCGAAACGTTCTGCAGCAAATCGAGATCGCCGGTCTCCGCGGCGATGGCAATCTTCAGCGTGTCGTTGGTTTCGGAAAAGGCGGCGCGTGGCAGCGCGGCGGCGAAGGCAAGGCCAGCGGTGGAAACAAGGAAATTGCGGCGGTCGAGAGTGATCATGTCAGTTCCCCATTTTTTGATTGGTGTGATTGTACACATGCATTTCCATTTGTATAGACATATACGGCGCAAATTCAAGTTGGCGCGCAGCGCTGCGTTTGGCAAAGGAATGCGCCCTCTCGCGTAATGTCGCCATGCCGGCGCGGGTCTCGACCAGTACTAAATCCAGTTCAGTGTCATCGCCGCCAGCGCTAGATAGCGGCCGACCTTCGCGATCGTGACAATCGCAAGGAAGCTCCAGAACGGCTCCCGCAGCGCTCCCGCCACAAGCGTCAGCGGATCGCCGATGAGAGGCAACCAGCTCAACAGCAGCGACCATCGTCCATAGCGCTGATACCATCGCGTCGCGCGCGTCAGCGCGGAGGGCTTCACCGGGAACCATTTGCGGTCGCGAAAGCGATCGACGCCCCGGCCGAGCCACCAGTTCACGATCGAGCCGAGCACATTGCCGGCGCTTGCGGAGGCGATGAGCGGAGTCGGGGCATAGCTTTCTGTCAGAAGCAGTCCCGCAAGGGCTGCTTCCGATTGCATCGGCAGGATGGTCGCCGCCGCGAACGCGGTCAGAAATAGACCGCCATAGATGGCGAGCTCGCCAAGCATGTTGAGTTCTCAGCTTGTCTTGGGCCATTTCGGGTGCCGATCATCGACGACGTAGCCATGCGAATGCTCATATCCCGCTTCCGACCATACTGCGTCGCCGATGTGCCGGTCGTCCTCAGGCAGATCGACGTGCGTATGCACAAGCACGTCGGGATCATGTTTCGGCCAGAGCCAGACCGCGGCAAGCAGGGCAGCGGCGCCAATGATGCCGAGCAGAATGAACGTGAAAGGCAATCCCATCGCCGCACCGACGCGGCCGGCAATGGGATAGGTGATCAACCAGCAGGCATGCGAAAGCGCGAATTGGGCAGCAAACAGAGCGGGCCGGTCGACGGCATCGGCGGAACGCCTGATCAATCGGCCCGAAGGCGTCTGCGCCAGAGAATAGCCGAGCCCGAGCACGAACCAGAGCGCCAGCAGCAGATAGTAGCTGCCGGCGAGAGGTCCCACCAGCACGCCCAATACCAGGATCGCGGCGCCCGAGAGCATCGCAACCCGGTCCGGGACGTTCTCCAGCAGCCGCGGCAGGGCAAGAGCTGCAATCATCGATCCGCCGCCGAACGCTGCGAGCGCCAGCGCCGTGTCACTTTGCGAGAGACCGAACTGTGCCTGAACCAGGACAACCGTGTTGACGATCACCATCGCGCTTGCCGCCGCGACGGCAACGTTAAGGGCCAGCAGCCCGCGCAATCGCGGCGTCGCCAGATAGATGCGCAATCCGCGCGTGGTACGATCGTAAACGCCGCGCGGCTGCGACGGTTTAGGGCTCGGCAGGACCACCGACACCACCAGCGCCGCCGAGGCGAGAAAGCCGATAACCGTACCGGCGAACAGGCTGTGGAAGCTGATGACGGAAAGCAGCGCCGCCGCCAGCATGGGACTGACGACGCTTTCCAGGTCGTAGGCCAGTCGCGATAGCGACAGGGCTCGCGTGTAGTCCTTCTCCTCGGGCAGCACGTCAGGAATAGAGGCCTGGAAGGCCGGAGTGAAGCCTGCCGACGCCGACTGCAGGACGAAGATGAGAAGATATACCTGCCAGACTTCGGTGACGAAGGGCAGGAACACCGCGACTGCTGCCCGGATGAGGTCGAGCGAAACCAACATGGTGCGGCGTGGCAGGCGCTCTGCGAACGCAGCGGCGATAGGCGCGACGCCGACATAGGCGATCATCTTGATAGCGAGCGCCGTGCCGAGCACCGCGCCTGCATCGGCGCCGGCAAGATCATAGGCCAGCAGCCCGAGCGCCACGGTGGCAAGACCAGTGCCGATCAGGGCGATGACCTGGGCCAGGAAGAGATGACGGTAGGTGCGATCGGCCAGGACCTGAAGCATATTTGTCTTCTTGCAGTGGATTGGGGTTCGTCGAGCCAGGAATGTAGCTCGAACAGCAGCCTGTCTCAGTGGTGGTGGCCTTGCGGCTCGACCATCTTGAATGGCAGCACCTGCTCCCGACCCTTCGCGATCAGGATCAACCTCGCCTGGAACTCATGCGGCTCAGCAGGGGCGACGGTGCTCTCAAGCCGATGATGGTTGTCTGCAACAGGATCGAGGCGAAGCGTCTCTGGCCCTTCGGGTCGATCGATAATCACCGTCGCCGCCAAGTCATCTGCGTGACGATCGATAGTCAGCCGCATCCGCTCGCCAGCCGGTGTATCGACGATTTCCAATGTCCCTTCAGCCAGATCGCAGACTACCTTGAAGGGCTCTGGCGCATGATGGTGAGCATGAGAGGTTTCCGCGGCCGGCCCGGCCGAGCTCATCAGGCGGACATTGGCTTCCGCCAACGCCGGCAAGTGGGCGAACAGCTCCTCCTTGAGGGCTTCGGTTACGCTCAGGACGCTCTTGGCCGTTGCCATCTCCGGAACACTGATGGCAACGTCCGCATGCAGACGATGTCCGATCCAGCGCGCCTGCACGCTTTCAACGCGCCCGATGCCCGACACGTGTTCGGCGGCATGATGGATTTCATCGACGATGGCGGGCTCGACTCCATCGAGCATGCGGGTCAACACGGCTTTCGACGACTGCCAGACGATGGCGAAGATCGCCAGTGTGATCAACAGTCCGACGATCGGGTCCGCAAGCGGAAAGCCCAGCCATACGCCAATGGCGCCCAGGACAACGGCCAGGCTGGTAAAGCCATCGGTGCGGGCATGGTAGCCGTCGGCGATCAGCGCAGCGCTGTTGATCTCTCGCCCGACGCGGATACGGAAGACGGCGACCGCTTCATTGCCGATGAAGCCTATGAGGCCGGCGATGGCGACCCAGCCAAGAAACGTGATGGCACGCGGATTGATCAGGCGATCGATCGCCTCGTAGCCGGCGACGATGGCACTGAACAGGATGATGAGAACGATGACGATCCCAGCCAGATCCTCGACCCGGCCCAGCCCGTAGGTGAACGTCTTGCTCGGTTTGCGGCGGGCCAGCACGAACGCGATCCACAGCGGAATGGCAGTGGCCGCGTCGCCGACATTATGGATCGTATCGGCTAGCAGCGCCACGCTGCCGGAGAAGAACACAACCACAAGCTGGAGCGCTGCCGTGATGGCCAGAACGACGAATGACCATTTGATCGCCCAGATGCCGCGCGTCGTCGTGGCGATCGTCGGATCTATGACACCGTGTGTGTGGCCATGGCCGTCATCACCGTGATCATGTCCGTGGCCGCCCATGCCATGCGTCATCGGGCCAAACCCAAACCAATCGCGAACTTTGTCCATCATGGGCTTCTCACAGGTACTTGGTGATGTCCTTGAACTCGTCGATCGAGCGGCGCTGCTCGCGCGCCAACGGCCCGACGACGTCTTCAAGGCAATGGTTGAGATGATCCTGGATCAGGGTCTTCTTGGCCTGCGAAATGGCCTTCTCGACAGCATGAAGCTGCTGGGCGAGGTCGAGGCAGGACCGGCCCGCCTCGATCATGTCGATGACGCCCTTGAGATGTCCGCCGGCCCGTTTCAAGCGTTTGACGATATCGGGATGGGTTTCGTGGATGTGAGGTTGCTCGCCCATGTTTCGATACTATCCTCCCGGAGTGGATATGCAAGTCTCAAAGACGCCTCGATTCTAATCTAGCAAAAACCATTCGTTAGGATTTTAGAGAATAATCGCCATTCATGTCGAATCGGATCCGCAGCACGGTTTTTTGCCTGGTCATCGCTTTAGCGATGATGTTCGGCGTGCTGCGTCCTTTCGGCTATTCGACCTCACACGATCCGATCGCGATTGCCACCGCGGTTGAACGTCAAGGCGGAGCCGCCGCGCAGATCGAAGATCATAGCCACGCACACGATGATGGCGTTTCCGGCGAGCAGAGCTCTGACCATTTTCACGGGCACAATGCGGCAGACCACTCGCACGAGACAGCGAGTACGCCCGCCGACTTCGCACCGACCGTTCCACAGCTCGAACGGGGCTGGCTGAATTATCCGCCGACTTTCGTCGATCCGGATACGACATTCCGGCTCGAGCGACCGCCGAGACCGTTCCTCGCCGCATGATCGCGGCCGCTAACGCGGCTACCCTCAACGACGAAGATTGGAAATCTTATGCAAGGACCCTTCGACCGGGGCCGGACAGGCTCGCGTCGCACGTGTTGGCGACCCGCCCTGCCCCTGCTTATCGCTCTCGTGACCCTGCCGCTCCTGGGCGGGGCTGCCTTCGCCCACGCCGTGGCCGAGGGCGACAAGGGCTATATCCAGGAAATCTCGGGCATCAACGTGCTGCCCTTTATCTATCTCGGCGCCAAGCACATGGTGACCGGATACGACCACATCCTGTTCCTGTTCGGCGTGATCTTCTTCCTCTACAGGATGAAGCATATCGGCATCTATGTCAGTCTGTTTGCGCTGGGCCACTCCACGACCATGCTGCTTGGTGTCTACTTCAACGTCGGCATCAACAGCTACATCATCGACGCGATCATCGGCCTTTCCGTGGTCTACAAGGCGCTCGACAATATGGGCGCTTTCCAGCGATGGCTCGGCTTCCAGCCGAACACCAAGGTCGCGACGCTGCTCTTCGGCTTCTTCCACGGTTTTGGCCTGTCGACGAAGATCATCGAATACAACATCTCGCCTGACGGCCTTGTGCCGAACCTGCTGGCCTTCAATGTCGGTGTCGAGATCGGCCAGCTCATGGCCCTCGGCGCCATCTTGATCGTGATGGGCTACTGGCGCCGGACACGAAGCTTCTGGCGCCACGCCTATACCGCAAACGTCATCATGATGACGGCCGGTTTCCTGCTGATCGGATATCAGCTCACCGGCCTGTTCGTCGCAGCATAAGGAATCGAAATCATGTACAACACCGACCTTCCCAGTCGCGCCGATCTGCCGACGTCAGCGCAGCTGAAGCGCTCCACCATGATTGCCGCGCTGACGGCGCTCGCCCTGCTCCTCACGGTCGTCATGCCGTCCGAGTATGCGATCGATCCGACTGGAGCAGGCAGATTGCTCGGCCTCACCAGTATGGGAGAAATCAAAACGCAGTTGGCAGCGGAGGCGGCAGCGGACGAAGTCGCCACCGCGAAGGCAACGGGCGTGCGGCCGACACAAATGGTCCCTCCAGCCGAGTTGATGGCGCGCATGGACAGGATCGAGAATCTTCTTGTTGCCATGACCGCCCAGCAACCCGCGTCGCCGGCATCGCCGCCTGCCGCGCCGGGCGATGTGACTGTCGGAGAAATCGCTCCTTCCATGCCAATTGAAGCGACCGCGCCGCAGGTCGCCGAAGCAGTCCCCGAGGCGCCCGCTCAGGCTGCTGGAAGACAGGACGAGATGACCTTTGCGCTGGAGCCGGGTGAAGGGGCCGAAGTCAAGCTCGTGATGCGTCAGGGCGCCAAGGCAAACTTCTCCTGGATTGTCGATGGAGGCGTCGTGAACTTCGACATGCACGGCGATGGCGGAGGCCAGTCGGCCAGCTATGAGAAAGGCCGCAGCGTCCCCGGAACCGACGGCGTCCTGGAAGCGGCCTTTGACGGCAATCACGGCTGGTTCTGGCGAAACAGGGGGAATGCAGGCGTGACACTGACCTTACGAACCAATGGTGACTACGCAGAGATCAAGCGAATGCTTTAACATTCGGCGAAAGATGGCCCGCCATGCGGCGGGTCGTCTTCATTTGTGGCCGATTTCGCTGCAATGCGCAGAAAGCCAGAACGAGCTTCGAAAGGAATAGTGTGCCGTTGAGCAGCAAACGCTCCGGCGTCGGCTGAGAAACCCCGTGGAATACTGCCATGCCTGCTCGCTGGCTGGCACCGCCACCAGCTTATCGGTAGGTATTCGGCCTATGCCGCATCCACCGTGAAAAGTTGTTAAAACCCGTTGCGGCAAAGGGCTTCAAGATCCGCCTTTGTCATTTCCTCGATGCCGAGCGCAGGAAGAATATCATTATCTCCCTTGAGATCCCGGCCATAAGCCGCCGACAAGATGGAAATTCCGGATTCATGGAGTGTCGCCGGATTTCCGCTGATCTTTCCCAGAACGGCAGTCGGTAGCAGGCCGAACGGAACATCCTCGAGAATATAGCGGCTCTCGATGGTTGTCGGGCCAAACCCGCCGCGGCCTTGACGATCCATCTCCTGGTTCATTTCCGAAACAGTGCTCATGGGGACGTGGAACGACAATGAAAAATGTTCCTGGACGGTACGAACCGCGATACCGAAATGGGCAGCGATGGCCAATCGTTCGGCATCCAGAGCCTCGATAAAGCGGCCAACGGCAGGAGTGACATTTCCCCCCTGGCTCCACTGCTCGGCCTTCTCCATGCGTGTGAGATTGAGAAGGGCAATTCCCAGATGGTTCTGCGGATTGAGGTTGCTGAGCGCGATCGCCAGCAGACCATCCCGCTTGACGAAACGATCGCCGAACAAGGCCGTGCAAAGCTCGTACCCTTGGTCGAGCGCGTTGAAAGGCAGCGTCGCAACATCAAGCTTCTGGCGAATGGAAGTGACATTGACTTCAGCTGATCCGAGCTGGCGACCAGTCAGTAGTGTTGTGCCCCAAACGACGATCGGCAACCTGACCTTGCGCTCCGTCAACCGCTTCCAGAGATACAGAGCCCCGAACGAACTATGCGAACTGATGATGACCGGAATTCCATCTGCCAGATGAGGGACGGCGGCGTCCATCACCATCTTGTGGCCGTAAGCCGGAAGCGCGATCACCACCACGTCCGCGTGGTCGATAGCATCTTTACAATCCTTGGCAATGCGCACCGGCACCGTCGCCTCGATATCCCCCGTCGCCTTCAATAATTCGCCAGTAGCCAACGTTCTGGTGCGGTGTCCCGACGGTGACCAAAGTGTTGGCGAGTGTCCCGATTGTGCCAAATAGGCCGCAAGGCCATAGGCAATTGCTCCGGCGCCAAGAATACTCACGCGCATAACATTCCTCCTGTTGCAGGCTTTATGGTTCGAGAATCCTTGCCGTCCCCGCCCACAAGTTTTTTCATCGCGAGGTTCCGAATTGGAGTCACGTCGGTTGCCCCCAGCCGTTCGATCAATGGCTCCGGCTCTGAGCCGGCAAGCGCCGCTGTGAACATTAGTTTCCGCTTGACATATATCAAAAATGAATGAGACGATGTCAATCATACGGATTTCACATGTAGGGAGAAGATGGAAACTCGGGACCTTCAGACCTTCCTTGCGGTTGCTGCCAGCGGCAGTATTACCAAGGCGGCTGACATGCTCGGGCGTTCCCAACCTGCGGTGACACGCACCATTCAGGATCTTGAGGCCGAACTTGGCTTCGAATTGCTGCACCGGGTCGGTCGACGGGTGCAGCTATCTGAAGAGGGTGTCGCATTTGAAGAAGAAGCGCGGCGACTGCTGATGTCCTTCACCGAACTCGCGGCGCGGGCCAAGATGATCGCCGCCGGCCGGGGTCGGATCCTGCAGATCGTCACAACCTCTGCGATCGGCACTGGCCTAATTCCGACGGCCATGGCCGAGCTCAAGGGTATCGAGCTTCCGCACGAGACACATCTCGGACAGTTTCTTCCTTCCACCGTCGCCCAGGAAGTACGCAGCGGACGTGCCGAGATCGGCTTTTCAAGCCTGCCGCTCGATACGCCCGGTCTGGATGTCCTGCGGCTCTATTCGGCGCCCGATGTTGCTGCTGTGCGGGAGGACGATCCGCTGGCAGAACTTGGTGTCATACCGCTTTCGGCCTTTGCCGGCCGTCGCGTCGCTACGTTGCTCAACCCGCTGCGTTTCCAACTGCACGTCTCCAAGGCATTGGCCGCCAGGGGCATCGACACCGGACCAGTGATCCGGACGAATACTGCCTATGGCGCGTTGCAGCTTGTGCGCCGGACCGGCGTTGCCGCTGTCATTGATCCCCTCACCGCCTATGGCGTGGCCTTGCCTGGGGTCGCCATCCGCCCGATTGACGCGACCGTTCTCTTTTATTGGGGTGTCGTGGCTGCCGCAAAACGTCCCCTTCGCCCAGTCGCGCAGGCGCTGATGGAGGCGGTCGAAGCGGTGGCTGAACGGTCGATTGTCGGCTTCAAGAAACTCGATCCGGCCTTGGCCAGCCAATTGGTGAACGATCCCGCGTCGGGCACAAATAACGGAACGGGAATATGAAGCATACTCCTACCCCGGCAGCATCGACAGGCCTTGCCGCGTTGGAAGCCCAACTCGCGCAGGATCTCGACTTCCTCGAACTGCCTGCCAAGCCTTGGGTCCCCACACGCATGCATGAGGGCGCCCCGGTCCGTGATGTCGTTGTCATTGGCGCTGGCATGTGCGGACTTGCAGCCATCGCAAAGCTGGTGCTGACGGGGATTACCAACGTCGTCGCCTATGATGCGGCTCCGGCCGGGCTCGAAGGACCATGGGTAACGTTTGCCCGCATGCAAACGCTCCGGTCCCCGAAGACTCTCAACGGTCCGTCGCTCGGCCTGCCGCAATTGACGTTCCGCGCCTGGTTCACGGCGCAATGGGGCGTTGAGGCCTGGCGGTCGCTGGACAAAATCCCCAAGGGCCAGTGGATGGACTACCTTGTCTGGTACCGCAAGGTTCTTGGCCTGCCGGTGCGCAACAGCGTGCGCATGACCGGACTGGCACCTGTTGGAGATCTGATTGCGATCAATATCGAAGGCGCGGAAACGGGCCGGGTTCTCACCCGTCGTCTCGTTCTGGCCACCGGTCGGTCCGGTTTGGGCGGTTTTGCCGTGCCCGATTTCCTCAGCGGCGTCGATCGCGCCTATTGGGCCCATTCTGCCGACGACATCGACTTCGACACGCTGAAAGGCAAGCGTGTGGCAGTTATTGGCGCCGGTGCCTCTTCCATGGACAATGCTGCGACCGCACTTGAGGCGGGCGCCGGCTCTGTCGACATGTTGATCCGGCGCAAGGAGATGCCGCGCATCAACAAGCTGACCGGCATCGGCAGCCCGGGTGTTGTACTCGGCATGCATGAATTGCCCGATGCCTGGAAGTGGAAGTTCTTCGACTACACCGCCTCGACCCAGACACCGCCGCCGCGTTCATCGACACTCCGCGTGTCTCGCCATTCGAACGCTCGGTTCCTTCTCGACTGCGGCATAGTTGCGGTGAAAGAGGAGGCAGGGACCCTGCTGGTGGAAACCACGCAGGGGCCGATGCGCTACGACTTCCTGATCGCGGCAACCGGCTTTTCAAATGACTTCAGCGGCCGCCCGGAATTTGCGGCGATCGCCCCACATATCCGCACGTGGTCGGATGGCCGATATAGGCCGGATATGGGGTCGGCTCGTGCAGGCATGTCGGACGCGCCGGATCTCGGTCCCGCCTTCGAGTTTCGTGAACGCATTCCCGGTTCCTGCCCGATGCTGGCACATATCCACTGCTTCAACGACGCCGCCATGCTGACGCACGGCAAGGTCTCCGGCGACATCCCGGCCGTCAGCGCCGGTGCCGACCGTCTTGTGCGCGGCATCGCATCTTCACTTTTTGCCGAGGATGTCGAAACCCACTTCGCCAATCTGATCGCCTACGACACGCCCGAACTTCTGGGCGACGAGTGGGTCGATTCAACACCCTTGTTGCACAAGGAGGCCGCACTGTGATCGACGCAATGGACAAGGCAGCGGGTCTTTCGCCGGACGATGCCCTTTTCGCTGCACGGCGGTTTCGCCCCGAATTCGTGCGAGGGGCCGAGGAATGTCGCCTCTCGGTGCTGCACCCGGCAAACCATCAGGGGCTGGCGCCGAATTTGCGGGTCGCTCTGGCCCGCCGCATGGCGGCCCTCAACGCCGATCCCATCCTGATGGCCGAATATGATGTGCAGCTGGCTCAGCTTGGTCCGACCGAGCAGCTTCTGGCCTTGGCCCAGGGGGAAACGGATTTGAATGAACCTTTGGCGACCATCGTTCGTCATGTTGACCTGGTCACCCTGACGCCGAAAAAGGCGGAAGCGAGCCATATCGCTCTCCTGGAGAAGGCTGGATTGAACAATCCTCAGATCGTCGCGCTCTCCGAGCTGATTGCCTTTGTCAACTTCCAGACACGGGTGGCGACCGGCTTGCGATTGATGAGGTCGTCATGATTTCCTCGGTGCGCCTGAAGCCGCTGAACTGGCAGCCATACATCGCGCCGGTCGAGCTGTCCGAGGCCACGCCGGAACAGCTCGATGCGATGAAGGTTACGCCCTCCGCCAAGAAAGTTTCGGAATATGTACGGACCCTTGTCCATGATCCGGAAAGCTATCTTGCCCGCACGGTTCTGTTCAACGCGATCATGTACGTCGAGGGCGGGCTCGCCCGTCCCGATCGCGAACTTGGCGCATTGGGCGCATCAATGGTCAATGGCTGCAAATTCTGTGCCGTTGTTCACGCCCGCCGACATGCGGAGTTGACCAAGAGCGACGATGTGGTCACCGCGCTGTACCTCGACAAACCCGAAAAGCTTGGGCCGCGCGATGCGGCAATCTACAGTTTTGCCCGCCGCCTGTCGGCAGCGCCGTCGGAAGCGACGGCAGACGATATCGCCGCGCTGCGATCAGTCGGCATGGACGACCGCGAGATCATCGACCTGATCCACGCCATATCGATCTTCGGCTGGGCAAACCGGCTGATGCACGTTCTGGGCCATGCGGAGAGCGGGTGATGATGTCGCATACGGTCAAAGCAGTCCGTCTCACACTTTCCGAAGGGCCAACCAGCAATGCTTGAACTCAAAGATGTAAAGCTGTCTTACGGAAGCACGCAGGTCCTGAACGGCGTCAATCTCTCGGTAAAGCGAGGTGACGTGGTGTCGATCATCGGCCCCAGCGGCACCGGCAAGACCACGTTGCTGAAATGCATCAACTACCTGGCCAAGCCGTCCTCAGGAACCATCGCGTTCGATCAGATTCGGATGGATTACCAGCGTGCCGACAAGGCCGCTGTCCAGGCGATCCGGTTGCGAACGGCGATGGTCTTTCAGCAATTCAACGTCTTCAAGAACATGACGGTCCTGCAGAACGTGATGGATCCCCTGGTTGTCGTGCAGCGCAAGTCCGCAGATGAGGCGCGGGAGATCGCCTTGCGGGAGCTCGAGCGGGTCGGCCTCACCCCAAAGCGAGACAGCTATCCCTCCCAACTGTCGGGCGGCCAGCTCCAGCGCACCGGCATCGCGCGCGCCCTGGCGGTTCGCCCCGACGTGATACTCTTCGATGAGCCTACGTCATCGCTGGATCCCGAGCTCGTCGGTGAAGTCCTAAAGGTGATCAAGGATGTCACCTCGTCAGGGATCACTTCACTGCTTGTGACCCACGAGATGCAATTCGCAAAGAACATCTCCAACCGGATCGTCTTCATGGATCGTGGCGTGGTTGCCGCCGATGGCAGCCCGGCTGAAATCTTCGATGCACCTTCCAGCCCGCGACTTGCTCAATTCCTGCAGTCCGAACTCGCTTTTCAATAGCTCAACAAGAAGGGAACCTAAGAAATGTCTGCAATCACATCCAGTTTGTCCCGCCGCGCTGCCTTGGCTGTTGCCGGCGGCATCGCAATCGCTCTTGCAACCTTGGGGATCAGTCACGGCGAAACGGTCCGGACGATCAAGATCGCGACATCTGCCGAATCCAAGCCGCTGGCATGGGGCGCGATCGGGGTCGAGCCGCAAGGCTACGAGCCCGATCTCCTGAGGGCGATCAACGCAAAGCTGCCGCAATACAAGTTCGAGATGGAAGGTGTCTCGGATATCGCGCAGGAAACTGGCCTCGCCACGGGCAAGTACGACATCGCGGTGGGTGGCTACTACAAGTCTCCCGAGCGCGCCAAGCAGTTCCTCATTCCGGAAAATCCCATGGGCGCCAGCCTGATGAAGATTTACAGCAAGAAAGACAGCGGCATCAAGGAAATGAAAGACCTGGTCGGCAAGAGGATCGTTCCGACCACTGCCGGCGGTGGAACCTACAAGTTCATCATGAATTGGCAGAAAGAAAACCCGCAATACAAGCTCGATGTTACGGCGTCGAGTGCCGGTATCCCCTACCCGAACCGGCTTGACGAAGTTCAGAATGGCAAGTTCGACGCTCTCGTCCTGCCGTCGAATCTCGGTGAGCAGACCGTCATCGAGCAAAAGAAACTCGATATCGTGGCGTCCGAACCAGTGTTCAGCAACAACACCTACATGCTGATACACAGATCTGACGAGAACAAGGTTCTGGCCGACGATGTGAACAAGGTTCTCAAGGAATTGAAAGACGACGGCACGATCGAAAAGCTCTCGCAGAAGTGGTTCGGCGAGGGCATCGTCCAGTACATGAAATAGCACGGCCGTCGAGGACCATGTTCGCTAGTCAGCGGCAAGGCTGAATTGCAAGAAGGAGCGTTTCAAAGTGGATGTATCTGCAATGATTCCCGAGTTGCTCTCGGCACTGCCGCTGACGCTCGCCATCACGTTTACAGCCCTCATTTCCGGGTTCTGCCTGGCTCTCATCGCGACAACCCTCCGGGTCCGCAGGGTGCCAGTCATCAGTCACCTGGTGGACCTCTACGTGTCCTATGCCCGGAGTGTTCCTGTCGTACTGCAGTTGTTCGTCGCGTTTTATGGGCTTCCGCTGTTGGTGATCCTGTTCGGCGCCAAAGATTTTATTTCGGCGACGATAGCTGCGATGGTGGGGTTGAGCCTCTACCACGGCGGCTATTTGTCGGAAGTCATGCGGCCTGCATACCTGGCCGTCGATCGCGGCCAGCACGATGCGGCCGACAGCCTTGGATATACGTTCCGACAGAAAATTACTCGCGTCGTCGGCCCGCAAGCGGTGCACTTCGCTTTGCCAGGCTATGGGAACTCCATCATCTACCTGATTCATAACGTTGCGCTGGTCATGTACATCGGGGCGGCCGACGTCATGGCGACTGCGCATCTGATCATGGAGCGCGACTACAACCAGTTCCAGTTCGAAACCTACCTCGTCCTGGCGGTCATCTATTCGCTGATGTGCCTGGTCGCATGGCTCATAGTGCGCTTCTTCGAGCTTCGATCACCGATGCAAGCGCCTGAGGCGACGACAACAACTCCGATCAAGAACGAGCTCCTCGCGAGCGTCTGACGTAAGGGTATTCAACCATGTTTGATACCGATATTTTGCTCCAGGACACGCAGGAAATTCTGAGTGCCGTACCCGTGACAATTGGAATGGCGCTCATCATTTTCGTCCTGTCGACAATAGTCGGCAGCATATTCGCGCTTATCGAATACAGACGGGTGCCGGTGCTGCGAGAGCTCATCATGACTTACAAGATCGTCTTCAAAGGCGTTCCGATGGTCATCGTGATTTTCCTCGCCTATTTCGGTCTGCCGCCCGCATTCCAGTTCCTGTTCTCATTGCTCGGGATCAACTTCAACGCCCACGAAACCCCCAATTGGGTCATCCTTGTAGTTGCGATTACCGGCTGTGTCGCCGCGTTCCAATCGGAGATTATCAAGGGAGCCCTGAATGCATTCGACACCGGTCAGTCGGACGCAGCCCATTCGCTGGGCTATACGAGCGGCCAACTGTTCCGACGTATCCTATTTCCCCAGGTGGCCCTCACGGCAATTCCTGACCTGACAACTTCGATGATGGTCATCATGAAGGCCCTTTCTCTCGGATTCGCCATTGAGGTTGTCGATATCTTCGCCCAGTCCCAGTTGACCGCCGCGCTGAACTACTACTACCTCGAAGCCTTCGTGATTGCCGTCGTGATCTACATGGTGATTGCCTATATCGTCACACAGATTGCCGACAGGCTGGAGCAGGCGCTGAGGGTGCGGACGTGAGGCGGATGTGGGATAGAATGGTCAAGCTTCGGATATCGAGCCGCACCTGGGAGGCAATTCTTTCGGGGATGAAAAGCTTGAGGAGAAACCCAAGTAGCCGATGTATGTACCGGTGAGTTTCATGCGTTTGGTTGATAAGCATCGTTTGGTCGCTGCTGACCGGCTTCATGCCGACTGAAGCACCGATCGCGCGGACGCAACGTTGCGCCTTGTGCCGACCAGGGCAGGAAACCCGTCTCCGGCAAGTGGCATGGAGATCCCGAAACCGTATTCGGTGCCGCGAGTCACGAATCAATATTGGAGAACCTGGGCCTCTCCGTCTCCCGCGCCGGTTTATCCTAGACTTGTCTCACGTCGTATTGCTGCAGGATACCCGCTTTGATCCGACCCGCGAAGTGACAACGCGCGAGATGCGATTCCGACAAGCCGTTCACCGGAGGCGATGTCTCACAAATACTTTGCACGGCAGGGCAGCGCGTACGAAAGCGGCACCCGGTCGGCGGATTCACAGGGCTTGGCACATCTCCCTTGAGGATGATCCGCTGACGTTCGCGCTCCTCAACTGGACTTGTCGACGGGACCGCGCTGAGCAGCGCCTGTGTATACGGATGTGCGGGCTGGCTGTAGAGCGCACCGCTCTCGCCTTCTTCCATGACGCGGCCGAGATACATCACGTAGACGCGCTGTGCGGCCTGGCGAACGATGGCCAGATCATGCGCAATGAGAAGACACGACATTCCGAAATCATCGCGCAGTTTCAGAAACAGGTTCATGATCTGCGCTCTGATGGAGACATCGAGCGAACTGACAGGCTCATCGCATATTAGCACGGTTGGGTTGGCAGCAAGCGATCGCGCGATACAGACGCGTTGACGTTGGCCACCCGACATCTCGCGCGGATAGCGCTCCATTATCTGTTCGGGCAGCCCCACTTGGTCCAAGAGTTCTTTGACACGTGCCGCCCGGGCGAAGGGATTGTTCTCCCCATTGATGACCAGCGCTTCATCGATCGCCTGACCAATCGTCTGCCGGGAACTCAGCGAGGAAAGCGGATCCTGAAAGATGTACTGGATCTTGCGCCTTCGTTCGAACAGATGCTTGCCGCTCATAGCCAGGAAATTTTCGCCCTTGAACCGGATCTCTCCGGATTTGGCGCTCTCCAGACCGACGATTGTCCGACCCAGTGTCGATTTTCCGCATCCCGACTCCCCGACCAATCCCACAATCTCGCCTGCGCCAATCTTCAGGCTCACGCCATCACAGGCCTTAATCTCTGCCCCTGTGTGGCGGTCGCGAAAGTGTGTTTTGAGATCGACGATCTCAATGAGGTTCTCAGGCATCTTCCATCACTCGCGCAAGCTTGTTGATGATGACCGGGCATGCGGCGACGTGCGTCGACGACTCTCCTGGTACGGAAAGCAAGTGCGGTTGAGTGGCGCTACAGCTTTGCAGCGCCGAAGCGCAGCGTGGCGTGAACGCACAACCGCGTATCAACCGAGACAGATCTGGCGGCTGGCCAGGAAGACCAATAAATTTCGAACCAATGTCTGCATTTAACGAGGGAACTGAACCGAGCAGACCTTTGGTGTAGGGGTGGACCGGCGTCATCAGCACGTCGTCCACTGGACCCAGTTCGGACAGCCGGCCAGCGTACATCACCGCCACCTTGGTCGCCATGCCGGAGACGACGCCAAAATCGTGAGTGATGATTACGATGGCCATCTGCAGGCGCCTCTGTAGGTCTTTCAGCAGCTCCACGATCTGAGCCTGCACCGTGACATCGAGCGCGGTAGTGGGCTCGTCCGCTATGAGGAGCTTGGGCTCGCCGGCAATGCTCATCGCTATGCCAACGCGCTGGCGCATACCCCCGGAAAGCTCGTGCGGATACTGCTGTAGTCGGCTGAGTGGATCGGGTAGCCCGACCAACGCCAGCAGTTCGGCGGCTCGTTTGTCCGCCTGCGCCGCAGTCATGCCAAGGTGCAATTCCGAGACCTCGGCGATCTGCCTTCCAATGCGTCGGACCGGGTTGAGAGAACTCAACGGATCCTGAAATATGACGCCGATCTCGCCTCCACGCAGTTTGCGCATTTGTTGCTCAGGCGCTCGCAGGATGTCGAGGCCGTTGAATTTCACCGTCCCCTCTATTTCGGCGTCGAGTCCAGTCGGAAGCAGAGATAGCGGCGCCATGTTGAGGATGGTCTTGCCGCTGCCGCTTTCGCCAACAATCGCCAGGACCTCGCCTTCGTCCACACGGTAGCTCACGCCATCGACCGGCTTGACGCTGGTTCTCGCCGTATGGAGCGTCACCGACAGATTGGAGACTTCGAGCAATGCAGGTGTCGGGGAACTCCCAGTGCTCATGTCGCGATCTCCTTCATAAACAATTTCTTGCGGGCGGCCAGTTTCCGCTTGGTCATCCCACGCGGGTTCTTGGACAGCGCGATCTTCTCGCCGAACAGGTTGAAACCGACGACCATGATGGTGAGCGCGAGCCCCGGAAGGATGACCAAGCGTGGTGCTTCCTCAAGATAGGGCAGGCTCGAAACAAGCATCTGGCCCCATTCCGCTTGCGGCGGTTGCACTCCGAGCCCCAGAAAGCTCAAATTTGCGATAGCAAGCGCCAAAATACCGACGTCCGCGCTCGCATAGATCAGCACGGATCCCAACGCGACCGGCACCAAATGTTTGAAAATGATCCTGGTTCGGCTGGCGCCCAAGACTCGAAGGCTTTCGATATGCGGCTGGTTTACAGCCGCCGCCACCACACCTCGCGTCAGCCGGGCATAGATTGGCGTCCAGGCGATCGCCAGCGCGATGATCATATTCCAATAGCTGGGGCCGAATACACCAACGATCGCCAGCGCCACCACAAGGCTAGGGACGCTCAGGCCGAAGTCGACCATACGCATCAGGATTTCATCGATCCAGCCACCGAAATACCCGGATATGGTCCCAACCAACATTCCAAATATGCCGGCAAGAAACAGGACAATGGTCACACCCACGAGCGTGGTCTGGGCACCCGCAATAAGTCGGCTGAGCACGTCGCGCCCGAGGTTGTCGGTGCCCAGCCAATAGGCTGCTGAAAACGATTCAGTTGGAGCAAGGAGGTTTTGCGTATTCGGGTCATAAGGGCTGACCAGTGAGCCGAAGATCGCGATGAAGACAAAGAACCCGATCATCAGGGAGATCGGCCAGCCGACGCTGCGAAAGAATGATTTTATCGAACTCATGATCAGGCCCTCGCAGCCCGGCGTTGTAGCGGATCGACGACAATGACGATCAGGTCGACGACGAGATTCACCACAATGAACAGCACGGATAAGATCAGCAGGCACGCCTGCAGTACTGGGAGATCCCGGAAGCGAGCTGCCTCAACAAAGTAGGCGCCAAGACCTTGCCACGAAAAAATCGGTTCGATGATGAACGCATTGGGCACCATCTGGGCCAACGCCATTCCAAATGCTGTAAAAACGACCGGGACGATATTCGGCAAGGCGTCGCGAAACAGAATTCTTCGTCTACTGAAGCCTTTGCTGATTGCGGTAATGACATAAGGCTTGCTCATTGTTTCCTCCAGCGCGACCCGTGCGACGCGGCTGAGGAGCGCACCTGGAACAACCCCAATGGCGATGCTCGGCAAAATCCAACTGGAAAGTCCCCTGAAGCCGAAAGTGGGAAACACATTCCACGTCACGCCGAACGCATAAATGAGCATTGAGGCGAGGAAGAATTTCGGGATCGACACGTTCAAAACGGCGAAGGCACGGATCATCCGGTCTGTCGTTCCGTTAGGCCACATGGCGCCCATGAAGCTGAGTCCGACACCAACGATCAGCATGACGATGCCGCCGCCAGCAATAAGAACCAGAGTGGGATCGAGGCGTTCCATTATCGCTTCTGAGACCGGCTGACCGGTTCGCAACGACCTTCCGAAATCGCCCTGCAACACATCGCCGAGCCAGTGCACATATCGCAATGGCAACGGATCGTTCAGGCCGTACTCGATCGCTACCTGCTCAACGACCTTGTGCGATACAAAGCCACCTCTCAACTCTGCTATGAGCGCCGCTACGTTTCCGGGAAACGCTGCGATCAGAATGAAAGAGAACCCAGAGGCGATGGCGATGAGGATGGCGGCGGAAACACCGCGCTTCATGGCTATTCTCAGCATGGCGAACCTTTGGCTTTCCTGAGACATGCGGGTGCCTCGGCGCGAAGCCGAGGCACAGGGATAGCTTAAAGAGAAATGCCTTTGAGCGGCATCTCGTATTCTGTCGCGGGTATGGCAAAAGACTTGACGCGATCATTGTGCGCCCAGATTCGCTGGGCGTGGAACAGCGGCATCATCGCCCAGTTGTCATGCAGCCAGGTGAAAACCGCTTGGAATGCCTCAGCCCGCTCGGGCTCCGGAGCCGAGAGTGCCTTGAGGATCAGCGGGTCAACCGCCTTGTCCTCGTAGATCTTTCCGTCTGTCCCCGGTTCGATCGTCGAGAGGATCATCAAACCTATCGAATTGAACGGGTCATACGGCGCACCGTTGGTTATGAATAGCGAAAGATCATACTTGAACTCCGGAATATCACCGTGACGCGTAGCGTGGTCGACGTTGCGCAACTTCACACCGATACCGGCTTCCGAAAGCAACGCCTGGATAACCTCGCCGAGGGCGCGGGAGCTCGGGACCGCGTCTTCGGATATGACGAGATCGATGCTCAGTTGCTTGCCATCCTTGGATCGGACAGGCTCTCCAACCCAACCGGCCTCGTCGAGCAGGCTCTTGGCCTTTTCCAGGTCACGCTTCGGAACTTCAAAGCGGGTTCCCGAATAGGCGATCACCTCGGGATAAAGGTTCATCGTGGGAGTGGCAAAACCCTTCATCACCGCCTTGCAGATGCCCTCGCGATCGATAAGCAGGTTGAACGCCTCGCGAACACGCACATCCTTGAAAGTATCGATGCGCGGGTTGAAGCCGAGCACAATCGTATCGGTGCCGGTGTCGGTCACCACGGTCATGCCTGAAGACTCAAGGGTCTTCGCATCCTGAGGACTGACCGGAGCGATGAACTGTCCGCCCATCGCATCGATGTCGCCTGCTCGTAGCGCCGACATCCGGCTGCGTGCGTCCGGCATGACAATCAGCGAAACCTTGTCAACTGAAGGCTTTGCGCCCCAGTACTTTTCGTTGGGAATGAGGTCGGTGCCCTCGGGCGCGTCCTTCTCGATCTTCCACGGACCGGTTCCCACAGGGGATGCGTACTTATCCTCTCCATCAACTGCTCTAGGTGTGAGCTTTCAGAGGGTTGTCCATTCGGACCGGACCGAGGAGACTGGAGTTACCACGCTGCAGCACTCACCGGAGGGTCCGAATGAACATCCACAAGAATGCCCGTCTCACGCCGCTGCGTCGAGAGGAGATGGCGCTGTCGGTCATTGAGGGACGTCTTTCCCAAGCCGATGCGGCGCGCGTCTACGGCGTGTCGGCCAAGATCGTGGCGCGCTGGGTCGAGCGCTACAAGGCCGAGGGCAGCAAAGGCATGATCGATCGTTCCTCGCGACCTGCCCGTATGCCACAGGCCACCACCACGTCGATCGCCGAGCGTATCGTGGCGCTGCGGCGGCAGCGTTGGACCGGCAGTCACATCGCCATGGAGGTCGGCGTCTCGCCCGCCACCGTCAGCCGGGTTCTCAAGCGCGCCGGGCTGTCGCGGCTCAACGATATCGAACCGGCCGAACCGGTCCGGCGCTACGAGCGTGAGCACCCCGGCGAGATGATCCATATCGACATCAAGAAACTCGGCCGCTTCAGCCAGGTCGGCCATCGCATCACCGGCGATCCGCAAAAGGGCAAGTCGCGCGGCGCCGGCTGGGAGTTCGTCCATGTCTGCATCGACGACGCCTCGCGCATTGCCTTCTCGCAGATCCTGGCCGACGAGAAAAAGGAAAGCGCCATCGCCTTCCTCAAGGCAGCGGTGGCTTACTATGCCAGCCTCGGCGTTTCGATCGCCCGCGTCATGACCGACAACGGCGCCTGCTACAGGTCGAAGGCCTTCGCCAAGGCCTGCCGCGATCTCGGCCTCAAGCACGTCACGACAAGACCCTATACGCCCAAGACCAACGGCAAGGCCGAGCGCTTCATCCAGACCGCGCTCAGGGAGTGGGCCTACGCCATTGCCTATCCGACATCCGACCACCGCGCCGCCGAACTGCCGGTCTGGCTGCACAGATATAATTGGCATCGCCCCCACGGCAGCCTAAAGTCAAAACCGCCCATCAGTCGCCTCGCCTTAACCGAGGACAACCTGTTGAGGCTCCACATCTAGGGCTCAGGAACCTTACGGGCCTGACGTAGGAAAACTCTACGAGAGCCGTGGGAGTCGGTTGCTTGAAATGGATTGCGATTGTCATCGGGTCGACGATCTCGATCTTGTCGAGATTCGCGCTGATGCGCATCCGGTTGTAGTCTTCCTTCGGGAGCCAGCGGTCCAGATTCCACTTTGCCGCTTCGGCGTTCCAAGGCTCGCCATCCGTGAACGTCACGTCGGGGCGGAGCTTGAACGTGTATATTTTATCGTCGGATGACTTGTCCCAGGAGGCAGCCAGGGCTGGTTCGATCTTGCCGCCCGAAGAGTAGTGCACGAGCGGGTCGAAGATCATGTCCTGCACGGCGAAGATGCCGACATAACGCTGCGGATCGAGATTTCCCGCCGCGCGACCGATCGGCAGCCGCAACGTCTTGCCTTCTTCTGCCCAAGCCTGATTTGCGCCGACGCCGGTGACCAAGAGGCCGCCAATGGCCGCCGATCCCAGCAATAGAGTTCTGCGTGAAAGAAGTGTCATCTAAATTCCCCTGTTATGGTTATGACCTGTCTTCTGCGTAAACCTTCGACCTCGCGCTTCCTCTTCGATTGTCGCGCCCCTTTCCGAGGCTGCGCTTATTCTGCTCGGTTCGAATTCCGGACCTGGTTGATCTCCTACGGCAGCGCCAAACCTCGGTGCCTGACTTGCCTGAACGCTCAGTCGTGGCTGGGGCCGGCAACCGCGTATTTGGGTACGACGCTGCCAGGAGCTCCACCGAAGAAGCGTGACGGTCTGAACATGGAGAGTTCTTCGCGGATGTTCCCGTGAACAATCTCATCGGCCAGCAACCGAGCCATCTGCGGCGCGATCGTGACACCGCTATGTGTCACGCCGACATAATATCCATCGACTTGCGGCATCGGGCCGGCGCAGGTCAATCCGTCGCCGGGGATCGGACGAACCGTCGTCCTGACGGCCTCGATGCTGACTGCCTCCAGCGCTGGAAGCAGCTCACGTGCAGCATTGAGGATGGTGGCCGCTTCGATGCCATCAGGCCGAAGCAATTTCGGTTCGGAAAGCTGATCGTCGACCGAGATCTTGTGAAGCATCAGGCGGCCTGCGCCGTCGGGACGGACATCGAGATCGTCGGCGTGGAACTGCCGCCTCAAGGTCATCGCCACTGGCTGGGTGAACGCCAGAACGCCGATTGACGACTTCATTGGGATGCCGGGAATATCGCCCAAGCTTTCTTTGGATGCCCCCCCCGTGCAATTCACCACAACGTCAGCTTCGAATCGTTCACCGGCCGCCGTGCGCACTCCTGAAACGCGTCCAGACGCCGTCTCCAACGACTTGATTTGCGTGCCGGTGTAGACCTGCGCGCCCCAGCGCTCAGATGCGCTGCGCAACAGGCAAGCCGCATAAAGAACGGGATCGATCCAGCCCTCTTCGGGGTAATAGACGATCGGCGCGTCACCTATCGCCTGAACATCGAGGTCAGGCTCCATCGCGGCAACGCGATCGCGGGAGATAAAGTCGACGCCATACCCCCATTCCTGCTCAAGCTTTACTCCCGCCAGCTGCTTTGCCTGTGCGGCCTCCGTGGTCCACCATTCGAAACTGCCTGTTTGGTTGAACCAGCGCGCGCTCTCGAACTCACGGGCGAGGTCAATATAGGCGCGCATACCTGCGACGTTGAGCGCATGGTATTCGCGAGGTCTTTTTCCGTTGGCGTTTGTCCAAGCAAAACTTACCGCCGAAGCACCTGATGCAATTCTACCCTTCTCAAAAACGGAAACTTTCGCTCCCGCTTTAGCCAGCTCGTATGCAACGGAGATCCCAATAACTCCAGACCCTATTACGACAGCACGCATATATTATTGCTCCGAGTGAGTTATCCAGGAGATTCTTTAAAAATCCAGCCACGCAGCCGAAGTCATCTTTGAACGGCTATCTCTGCTGGGTATATTCTGTTGAGAGCGATGGTCATCGTCAACGATCCAGCGACGTGCGGTTTATGCTCGAAAGTTATGAACTTCGCAGATGAGTCCGGGAGTGCCGGTGCTAGGCTGGACGAAAGTTACTCGGAAACGCATGCATCATGAGTGCCGATCATCAAGCGCCAGCTTTCATGGTGCTCGACAAGAATGCCATTCGAGCCGCGCTCTCGATCGAACTGTCGCTTGAGATCGCGCAAGCAGCGCTGCGCAAGACGTCCAACGGCGTTGCGAGCCAGGATGTCCGACGAACGCTGGCGCTGCCCGGGTTGGAAGGAACCTGCCTATCCGTAATGTACGCGGCGCTCTCCGACCGTGACCTATTCGGCGCGAAAGTCCTCTCGGTCTTTCCCAGTAACTTCTCGCGAGGGCTACCATCACATCGAGGAGCTATCATCCTCTTTGACAAGGAAAATGGCCGTCCGGTCGCGCTGGTCGATGGCGGGGAATTGACCGCCTGGCGAACGTCGGCAGCGAGCGCGGTCGCTACCAGAGCACTGTCTCGCGCCAACTCCTCGATTCTTGCGATCTTTGGATATGGGGACCAGGCGCGACGTCACATAGAAACGATCTCGAAGGTGCGTCCCATCAAGCGGCTTCACGTCTGGGGGCGAAATCCTGAGAAGGCGTCGCGTTTCGCTGAAGAACAGGCTAGCGCAGGTTTTGAGACATTGGTCTTCGCGTCCGCAAGAGAGGCCTTGGTAGAAGCCGACATCGTCTGCACGACGACCTCGGCACAGGAGCCTGTACTGTTCGGCGAATGGCTACCTCCGGGCATTCATATCAACGCCGTCGGCGCAAGCGTGTCTCAATGCCGCGAACTCGACCTGGAATGTGTGCGCAGATCGAGCATTTGGGTCGACTACATGCCAATGGCGCTCATCGCGGCTGGAGAACTGGTCGAAGCTCTCAAGCTAGGGGTCGCTAGCCGAGACGACATCCGTGGAGAGATCGGCGCGATGCTGGAAGGCGCCATCCCCGGCCGTACCGCCGATGCGGAGATTACTCTTTACCGTTCTCTCGGCGTGCCGGCGCAAGATATCGAACTTGCGAATTTCGTTTACCGGGTTGCCCGCGAAAGGTCGCTTGGCACCCTCATTGATTTCGAGGTGTGACCATATGCTGGACTGCCAACGCAATCTTTTCGACCTCTCGAGGTCGATCTCCTATCTCGACGCCGCATACATGTCTCCAATCCCCAAAATATCGCTGGAGGCTGGCTTAGCCGGGACGGCCGTGAAGGCGTCGCCCTGGAAGATGTCCATCCGGTCATACTACGACGAGGTCGAGGATGCGCGGGCACTGGCCGCCTCGATGATCAACGCGGATCCCGCCGATATCGCAATCGTTGCCGCTACGAGCTACGGGACGGCGGTCGCTGCGGCCAACGTGCCTGTGGAGCCCGGCTCGACGATCATCCTCATGGAAAACGAACATCCGTCCCATCGGTATGTCTGGTACGAAATGGCGGCGAAAAGCGGGGCATCGATCACAATCGCAAAACGACCCGCCGACAATGATTGGACGTCTGCGCTCATCTCGGCGATCGGATCGTCCAGCGTACCGGTCGCTGTCGTCGCAGGTACGATGGTGCATTGGTTCGAGGGAATGTCGGTTGACATGGAGGCAGTCGCATCCGCCGCGCGGGAGGTTGGCGCATGTGTCGTCGTCGATGGAACGCAGTGGGTCGGAGCGCTGCCTTTCGATGTCAAGACGGTGCGCCCGGATTTTCTTGTTTTCGCGACCTACAAGTTTCTTCTGGGGCCATATCGTCTCGCATTTCTCTACGCGGACCGCCGATGGCAGTCGACGGGTAAGCCTCTCGAGCATCATTCGTGGAACCGTCTAGGCGGCGATAAATCAGACTTCTATGCGGTAGATGTCCCTGAGTTCTTATCGGGGGCCCGGCGATTTGACATGGGCGAACGTTCCGATTTCGCGGTATTGCCAGTTGCGATCGCTTCTCTTCGCCTCTTGAGTACGTGGAGCGTCCCAGGCGTGTTTTCCCGGCTTGATCATCTCAACCAATTGATCTGGGACGAAGCTGCGAAGCTCGACCTAAACGTGTCTGACAAGCGCTTTCGGGCCCCGCATATTGCAATCGTCGATCTTGGCGAGAGGCCAACTGAAGGACTTTCCGACCAACTCAAGAGCAAGGGAATTTTTGCGACCGTGCGCGGAACGAAACTGCGCATCTCTCCTCACGTCTATAATGACGAAGAAGATGTGAAGCGCCTCTTCGCCGCTATCGCATGAAGGCCGGGTGCGCTCGACTGGTCCTCTTCGTTTTGAAACGGTCAGACGGCGGCAGTGAATTGGATTTCTACACGGATGTCCGCGAGCGCGAAGGTTGCGCCAACGGTAGCGCGTGCGGGAGGAACCGTACCGTCGAGCCACGTGGTCCACGCCCTGTTCATCTCATCAAACTCGTTGATGTCGCGCATCCAAATTTGCGCTGACAGAATTTTCGATTTATCCGATTGAGCCTTGCCAAGAAGGATATCGGCCTTCCGCAGCACCTGTAGGGTCTGCCCGAAAGTATCGGCACTTCTGTCATCGGCTGTCAGGCCGGAGAGATACGCAACGCCCTGGTGGATAACCACACGGCTCAATTTCTCGTTTGTCTCAAGCTTTTGGATGTCTGACATCGATTTGGTCTCCCGTGCTGTTGCATTGGCGGCGAGACCTTGCCGAGCTGAGTTTTTTGCTGCCGCCAGATGCGGCGACAGTCGCTCCGGGATCGAGATCGGTCAATTGAGTTGGGGCCGCGCGCATCGGGCGAAAAGTTATGAACTCAGCGCACGAGGTTCACGATGCCGTCGTCTACCCCGTTCATGTAGCTGCGCGTACCCTGGATGAGATGTTCGGTGAACGCATCGGCCGCCGTGGACGCGATCACGCCCCATGGTCGATAGACGCTGAGATTGAGATCGAGATGGGGCCGGAAATCCCTGATCTCGATCGGAAGATCACGCGCCATCCAGGCGGACAAGCGATCAACGATGGTTACGCCCATGCCGCACGCCACGAGACTGATGCAGGTACTGGAAAGGCTCGATTCCACTTTGAGTGAACGGTTCACCCCACGCTCCACGCACAAGGCGTCGAGTTGCCGCCGCATTGGATCTGATGATCCCATCGAAATGAAGTTGATGCCGTCGAGATCGTCCGCCTGGATGACCTGCAATTGTGAGAGCTTGTGGCCGGCAGGCATCACGCACACTGGCGGCGTTGCCGTCAAGGCGCGGCGAACGATTGATGGGTTTTCTTCCGATGAGGTAACGCCGATTCCGATGTCCAACTGGTTACGGCTTGCCCGTTGGATAACGGTTATCGAGCTGCGGATTTCCAGAGAGATCGAGACCGATGGATGAAGTTTGGAAAAACTGGTGATCAGCGAGGGAAGGAGCGTGAGTCCAAAGGCTGGCAATGCACATACGTTCAGGCGGCCGCTGCGGAGTTCACGGATGTCTCTGGCCGCACGCGAAATGCCCCGTGCCGACTCAAAAACCCGTTGCACTTCAGCGTGCAGCATATGCGCCTCTGGCGTCGGAATGAGACGTTGCCGGCTCTTCCTGAAAAGCTGAAAGCCGGCCTTCTCTGCAAGGTGCTGCAGCATCTTGCTAACGGCCGGTTGCGTGATGTCTAGAGCGTCCGCTGCCTTCGTCGTGGTTCCGTGCAGCATAACCGAGGCGAACACCTCGATTTCGCGGGGAGTGAATTCCTCGTGTTTCCCTGGATCAGTGGTACTTCGATTGCCCATCCAGAACGACCCTCGTTATCAAAAACCAGATCCTTGACGCTAAGGCCAGCCGACTGTCCCGACCTAATAACTCTGGGGAATAATCTCATGCAAGAAACTCATAACTGGTGAGATGAGTCGTTGCGAGCCGTTCGTATGGCGGGCCCTTTTTGCAGCGGCGAAGATGAGGTGCGTGCGTTGTGACCGGCCTGCCGCAAAGGTGCACCCCGCAAGCGTCCCGATCCTGGCAGGGCGATCACGCGTCAGAGAAAACTCACGGACGCGTGATTCAACGATCCCAATTGGCACGGATCTCAGCAGGATTATTGCAACGAGGCTTGAGTTCAACTGCCCGGCAGAGAGAACCGACGATCCTCGAACAGTTCCCCCGCATGTATGTCTCGACGCATGATGCGAGAAGCGCGACGGACTCGCAATTTCGCATGTCCGATACCACGGGAGAGCGGGCGGACTAGGGATCAATCATCTCTGGGCTTTGCGAGATTGCGCCAGAGCCAACCTGCTAGGCCCGACTTCTTGAACGTCGATGAGTGCATCCTATAACCATCGAGAATAGCTCATGCGGATAAAAATATTAGACGGCATGGTCTGCGCCATGTCAACTTCCTTCAAATTACACGTGACAGCTGGAGTGGATCCCGGCCTTGCCGAAATGGAAAGAGGTTCTGCCCGTGGTTCGGACAGTGTCTGCGGAGACATCTGGGCAACGCCGCTTCGGCGACTCACCGAAAAAATTCCGGCAAGAGGAAAGATTGGAACCGCGCGGCGGCAGCCCGTCCGGGTCGCGAGTTAAAATGGGGAAAAGGGCGATGGAGAAAGCTCAATGACACTTACGCGTCGCAACATTCTAACATCTTTTGCCACCGCACCACTCTTGCTGGGGTTGGACGGCCTGATCAGGTGCGCCATGGCCGACAATCACGCGGGAACCCTGCGTATCGCGGTGGCCAAAGCGTCCGCCAATCTGGACGCGCGTGACTACGTCGCTCAGTTCCAACTGCAAGATCTCATTTATGAGCCATTGATTAGTTATGGGGAAGGAGGTGCTCCGGTACCCTGCCTCGCAGAATCCTGGAGCCTTTCCGACAACGACACTCGATTGACGCTGAATTTGCGGAAGAATGTAAGCTTTACCGACGGGGAACCCTTCGACGCGGATTCGGCTATCTGGAACCTGAAACTCTGGATGGGTGTTGCGGACAATTCCTGGATCAACGCTTCCAAGTATTTCTCGGGTGTCCAGAAGATCGACGAGCACACGATCGAGATCAAGTTTACGCAACCCGTACCGGGTCTCACGTATGAACTGAGCTATATCCGGCCTGTACGTTTCCTGTCTCCCATTTCTGTCAACGAGGACGGAACCCTCAAGGCACCGGTTGGAACTGGCCCGTGGATTGTTCGCGAAAATTCGACCTCCGGCAGTTCTTTCATTCGCAACGACAAGTATTGGGGAGATAAGCCATCTTTTTCCGGGATCGAGATTACCGTTATGCCGGATTCTCGTTCTCGTGTTGATGCCATGCGTTCCGATGAACTGGACATTGTCGGCGGCGGAGCTGCCGCGCTGACCTCGCAGGAGGCGGACACGTTGCGGCGGGCGGGAATCAACGTCATCACCGCGCAGGGCACGATGACGATGGTGCTTTCCTTCAATACCCAACGGAACGCCGCCCTTGCGGAAAAGGCCGTACGACAGGCGATTGATGTTGGCTACGACCGCACTGCCGTATCGGCTGTGCTCTTCAATGGCGACGCCGCTCCAGCTGGTGATCTTCTCGGGCCCACCGTGCCATTGTCGGGCACGAGGCATGACGCACCCGTTCGCAACGTCGAGAAAGCGAAGCAACTGCTCGAGAACGCCGGTTGGACCGGTGCGCCATACCGCTCGAAGAGTGGCAAGACCTTGTCCGTGGAGCTTCTGGTCTCAGACGATTTTATCGCCGGCTCCAAGGTGTTTGGCGAAGTTCTTCAGCAGCAGCTTGGTGAAATAGGCATAGAGGTCACGGTGCATTCCGTCGACCATGCCTCCCGTCATTCCGAGATTCCTAAGCGCGAATATGACATCGCAATCTTTCAGACCTATGGCGCTCCCTATGATCCATTCGGCTCGGTGACACTTCTGTTCCTATCCACGATAGAAAGCGGGTCCGACGGCAAGGTCGCGCTCGATCCAAGTCTGGATCCACTCATCGCAGCTGCCACTGAAGCGGTGGGAGATGAAGCGCAGTTGGCTGCACTGCAGGTCTTCTACGACAAGCTTCGTGAAGAAGTCCTATATTCACCGGTTCTCTACCCGCCGACATATTGGGCAGCTTCGAGTCGCGTCGACGGTTTCAAGGTCCCTCCCACCGATACAGAGTTCCCCTATCGAGGTATCGTGTTGAAGTCGTAGTTCCGGGGAGGTGTCTTGCTCATGTTTATTTATCTAAGGCGCCGATTGCGAAACTCAGCACTGCTGCTGCTGATGGCGTCAGTGTTGTGTTTCGGGCTCGTCGTGGCTGCCCCGGGAAACGTCGCGCAGCTCATCGCCGAGCTGCGCTTTCCGGGCGCATCCAAGGCTATGGTAGACCAGGTCGCGCAGGAGCTCGGGCTGAACGATCCAGTTCCTGTTCGCTATTGGCACTGGTTGCAAGGCGTCGCCCAAGGTGATTTCGGCATTGCCTATATAACCGGCGAAGATGTCGGCAAGGCCATCAGAGACAGGGTTCCGACCACGATGAAGCTCATTCTTGGGGGGAGCATCGTGACGATAGTCTTGTCGGCAGCGATGGGACTGATCGGAGCGGCGTGGCCAGGACGTTTCCCCGACCACATAGTGCGGGTCATGGCTCTGCTAGGCGCATCGACACCAGTGTTTTTCGGAGGTGCAGTTCTGATCCTGCTTTTCGCCGTGAATTTGCGATGGCTGCCCTCGTTTGGCGACAGATCCATTTTGAGTTGGATACTCCCGTCAATCGCGATGGCGGCGCCTTCCGCTGCTGTGCTCTCTCGTGTGCTCCGGATCGGCATTTCCGAAGCGATGACACGGCCTTATGCCCTGACGGCGCGCTCGAAGGGGTTCTCGGTCCTGCATATCATGCTCCGCGATGCTTTACCCAATGCAGTTCCCGCATATGTTAGCGCGCTGGGCAACATGATCGGCTCAATGACAATCGGCGCGATCATCGTCGAACCGCTTTTCGCCCTGCACGGCATTGGCGAGCTCTTCGTATCAGGCGTTCGCACCAGAGATTTCATGGTCATGCAGGCCTGTCTCCTGGCGTTTGTACTGTATGTCTCGCTGGTGAACCTGGTAGCCGACTTGCTGATGATTGCAGCGGACCCTAAGCTGCGGAGGCAGGTGGCATGAAGCGCTTTTGGTATTCCATAGGAGAGGCGTTCAGCAACTTTCCAAAGTCCGCACTGATTGGGGTAGGTCTGTTTCTCCTTCTAGGAGCATTCGGTCCGTGGCTGGTCCCCCACGACCCCAACCTACAGGATCTTACTGCCCGCTTCGCCGGTCCCTCAGCCGATCATTGGCTTGGGACAGACCATATCGGCCGCGATGTCTTCTCGCGCTTGATTGTATCGGCTCGAACAACAGTTGTCGCCATGACCATTGTCGTGACGTTCAAGCTCCTCATCGGAGTCACGCTGGGTACTTTCGCCGGCTTCGTCAAAGGTCGGACCGAAGAGATCCTGATGCGCTTCGTGGAACTGTTCATGGCGCTTCCGTCGCTCATCATAGCTCTCGCAATCATCGGCATGCTCGGAACGGGCTACTGGAACATGGTGCTGGCGCTGATCCTGGCGTTCTGGGCAGGTTCTACTCGCGTCGCCCGCGGCGTGGCGATCGGGATATTGAACCGGCCGCATATCGATGCACTCCGGGTTCTTGGGGCCAGCCCGCTGCGAATCTATTTCCGTCATCTGCTTCCATCAACTCTGGGGATGGTGCTGGTCTATGTTTCAGCGGATGCAGGAGGGATTGCACTATCAATTGCGACTCTTTCGTTTCTCGGACTGGGCATACAACCGCCCACACCGGAGTGGGGACAGATGCTCGTTGATTCGTTGCCGTACCTCGATCTCAATCCATGGATGGTACTGCTTCCCGGCTTTGCGATCACAGGAGTCGTCGTCAGCTTCAACTTGCTGGGCGAAGCGATTGCACTGAACCGTGTGCCGCGCGACTTGCGACGCTCAGTTTTGCGGCGCGGCCGGCTTGTCGCTGCGTCATGGGAACGAGCACCAATCGAAGATCCGAAAAAGCGAATTGCGACATGAGCACAGATAGAGTTCTCGAGGTCAGAGATCTTAGCGTGGATATCTTCACCAAGAATGGTGCACTTAGGCCTGTTGACCGGGTCAGCTACAGCGTGCGCAGGGGAGAGACCCTGGCCATCGTCGGCGAGAGCGGCTCCGGCAAGACGGTGATGAACTTCGCGCCGCTCGACCTTATGCCAGTTGGGCTGGCGGTTCAGATCAGCGGTTCATTCAACATCGCCGGCACAAATATTGCAGCTTTGCCGCCTTCCAGCCTGCGCCATGTTCGCGGGAAATCGGTTGGAGTGATCTTCCAAGATCCGATGAGCGCCCTGAATCCGGTCAGGCGGGTGGGCCGACAGATCGCGGAGGTCGCGCAAAAGCAGCTTGGCTTGACCACCCGGCAAGCTGAGAAGCGCGCTGAGGAATTGCTTTCCCTGGTTGGAATGTCGGACCCAGCCCAGCGCATGAGACAATATCCTCATGAACTGTCGGGTGGTCTGCGACAGCGCGTCATGATTGCTATTGCGGTTGCGAGCGAGCCTGCTCTGCTAATCGCGGACGAGCCGACAACGGCGCTGGACGTTACGATCCAGGCGCAAATACTCAAGCTCCTGCAAAGCCTCCAGAAAAAATTGAACATGGGAATCGTGCTGATCACGCACGATATGGGCGTCGTCGCCGCCATCGCGCAGAAGGTCGCCGTGATGTATGCGGGACGTATTGTGGAGTACGGCCCCGTAGCTGACGTACTAGTGTCTCCCTCCCATCCTTATACTTGTGGTTTGGTCGACGCGATTCCAAGAGAGGAAGATCCTTCCGGTTCACCCTTCAGGGGAATTGCCGGGCTTCCGCCGATCATGGGAGCACCTCTGGAGGCATGCGCATTCGCCGAGCGGTGTGCATTTACCCAGCCGGTTTGTCGCAACGGGCGCCCCCAACTGCACTCCATTCCGCAATCACCCGTTTCGATGGCGTGCACTGTAAAATACGAGCAACTGAGGTAGGGCAGTGAAAAGCATCCTTGAGGTAAAAGACCTGACCACCCGCTATAAAAGCGCGGAGCGGGACAAATGGATCACTGCCGTCGATAACGTTTCAGTTCACCTAAATGCCGGCGAGATCGTCGGCCTTGTCGGCGAATCCGGGTGCGGCAAATCCTCTCTCGGACGAACCATAGTTGGTCTCGAAAATCATCAACACGGCAGCGTGGTGCTGGACGGCACCGACCTTTCAACCCTCCGGGGGCGCGCGCTACGAGATCGACGACGTACAATCCAGTATATCTTTCAAGATCCCTATGCCAGCCTGTCCGAACGGCAGACCGTCGGTGAGACCCTAGCCGAGGCACTTGTCATTGCCGGCAAGGTGTCCGCCAAGCAAATCGATGCCAAGGTCGGCAAGTTGCTCGACCAGGTTGGTTTACCCTCCCAAATGAATAGCCGGTTTCCTCGCGAACTGTCGGGTGGACAAAGGCAGCGCGTCGCAATCGCTAGGGCCTTGGCGGTCGAACCGAAGGTGTTGATATGCGATGAGCCTGTGTCCGCTCTTGACCTGTCAATCCGGGCTCAAGTCATGAATCTTTTCTTGGAGCTGCAGCGTGATTTAGGGGTGGCGATGCTTTTTATTGCTCACGACCTAGCGCTGGTTCGACAGGCCGTGACGCGGCTCTATGTGATGTATCTCGGGAAAATCGTCGAGGAGGGTACGAGTGAGGAGGTCTACCGCACACCACAGCATCCCTACACCCGGGCTCTGCTAGCTTCGGTTCTGCAATCGGATCCTCGTGTTGCCGCTGAGCGGGGAATTGTCACGCTGGCGGGCGAAATCCCCAGCCCGATCAATCCTCCCTCCGGTTGCCGGTTCCACTCGCGGTGTCCGATTGCGCAGAGCATTTGTTCCCAGACCCCTCCCGAGATGAAGAGCGGCGGCCGCGGACGTCAGTTCGCGTGTCATTTCGGCACCGATTTGAAGGCGGCTTGACCGACAGGAGCTGTGCGCTTCAGAATGGATCGCAAATAAGGGACGGCCGGCTGGCTCCGGTCTCGACTCGATCGCGTCATCATACCTCACCTGCGGAGAAAGTCGGAGCGCACTAGCTCCCTCCCCTCTCTTCATGAGTCACGTCGACGACAGGAAACCCGCCTTGGGTTCCTGCCAGATGCTGGAGTTCGATAATGACTGCCGTGACTTGTCCATGACTAGTGATAACCGTCGTCACGAATCCTGCCTGCAGTTCGCAACGAAGCCACTAGCCGCGGACCGGTACCCATCCGGTGAAGACCGCAGGTAGCTCAAGCCTGTTCCTAAAAGTTTGATCGGAGCGCCACGACTAGTTCTGCGGCTCTATCGCACAGCTTCGCCACCTTGCGATCGGACAGCCCCATGTCCTCTGTGGCGATTTTGAAGAGATAGCCGGCGATGTCTTTTGCCGTCGCGTTTTCGTGGATCAGCATCCCGAGCACGACGTCGGCATAGTCGTC
>NZ_JAMYQF010000061.1:0-37773 GCF_040320745.1 Mesorhizobium sp. M0621
CAGCCCCCATAAACCGCTAATCCTGCAATCCAAAAGCCGCTATCCGCCTCAATCAACATGCCAGATCAACGGCTTGCGGATAGTTCACGGTCGACTACGTCAGATTCCTGTGGCCGAGAATTCTTGAAGGGCTAAAGCTTTATGAAGTGCCGCCAACGCAGGCGCCGATCGCGATCGGCTTTGCACTTCAGCGTGCGATCGAGGCAGGCAAGGGTGCCATCGATCCTACGTTGGCGGCGCGAATCGCGATCGAGTGCGCCGTTCCAATGGCCAAGGTCGATCCGAGGCGAATTGTCTAAGGTCCGCCTTCCCGAAGGCTTCATGATGATGGCTCAGAGCGCTCGATCAGCAAGAATCAGGCGCCGGTCTGCTCGCGCGCCACGGCCTGCCAGCCGATGTCGCGGCGGCAGAAGCCATCCGGCCAGTCGATGCGGTCGAGCGCGGCGTAGGCTCGTCTCTGCGCCTCGCCGACCGTGCTTCCTGTCGCCGTGATATTGAGGACGCGGCCGCCATTGGCAACCAGCGCGCCGCCATTGATGGCCGTGCCGGCGTGGAATATCTGGACGCCGTCGCTGCCCGCATCTTCGACGCCGCGGATGACCGACCCCTTTTCCGGCGTGCCGGGATAGCCCCTAGCCGCCATCACCACGGTGAGCGCGGCCTCGTCGCGCCAGCGCACCGAGCTATGCGCAAGCTGGCCATCGGTTGCCGCAGTGAGCAGGACCAGCAGATCGTCCTTCAGCCGCATCATCAGCACCTGGCATTCCGGATCGCCGAAACGGGTGTTGTATTCGATCAGCCTCGGCCCCCTGTCCGTAATCATCAGCCCGGCGAACAGCACGCCGGCGAAGGGCGCGCCAAGTTCGGCCATGCCGCGCATGGTCGGCTCGACGATCTCGCGCATGGTGCGTTCGACCATCTCAGGCGTCATCACCGGGGCCGGCGAATAGGCGCCCATGCCGCCGGTGTTGGGGCCGGTGTCGCCATCGCCGACGCGCTTGTGGTCCTGCGCGGTGCCGAAGGGCAGCGCCGTGGTGCCGTCGCAGAGGCAGAAGAAGCTTGCCTCCTCGCCGATCATGAATTCCTCGACCACCACTTCCGCGCCGGCAGCGCCGAAGGAACCATCGAAACAGGCATCGAGTGCTGCCTGTGCTTCGCCGAGCGTCATGGCGACGGTAACGCCCTTGCCGGCGGCTAATCCATCAGCCTTGATGACGATCGGCGCGCCCATCTTCTCGACATAGGCCTTTGCAGAGGCCAGATCGCCGAAGCGGCCATAGACAGCGGTCGGGATGTTGTATCGGGCGCAGAGGTCTTTGGTAAAACCCTTCGAACCTTCCAGCTGCGCGGCCGCCTTGGATGGGCCGAAGACACGAATGCCTTGCGCGCGCAAATCGTCGGCAATGCCGGCGACCAGCGGCCCTTCCGGACCAACCACGACGAGGTCGATTTTTTTGTCCTTGCAGAAGATGGTTACAGCGTCATGGTCGGCTATATCCAGCTTCACCAATTCGGCCTCGCCGCCAATGCCCGGATTGCCAGGGGCTGCGTAAAGCCTGGTCAGCAGCGGTGATGCGGCGATCTTCCAGGCGAGCGCATGTTCGCGGCCGCCGGAGCCGAGAAGAAGAACGTTCATGGCCACCTCTTGATGCCGATCTCTTAGAGCACCCGCTATTGCTCTCTGGACGACGGGTCAAGGCATCAGGGTGTTTTGATCGGAATTGCGCACGGGAACGTTATCCCCATGCCGAATATAGGCACCGAACACGGTGCCCATATTCTGGCTCGACCTCAGCCCTGGTAGACGACCGGAAACCAGTCCTCGCGCAGTTTCTGTCCCGGCTGCATGCCGTGGCCATGATAGGGCGGCGAGGTGCGCCCCGGCCGCTCGACATAGCGCGCATCGTCACCGACCCAGCGCAGCGACAGCGCCCGGCGCCGCGCCGCGGTCAGATTGCCGCGCGCGCCATGCGCGGTCCTGAAGTCGAACAGGATGGCGTCGCCCGGCTCCATTTCCCATTCGAGCACCTTCATCGACGGATCCTTGTCGGGATCGGGCACCGGCAGGTAGTCACCATCGCCGGCGTAGAAATTGCTGTCGTCGAGCCAGCGCACCGGCAGGATCATCTTGTCCCATTTGTGCGAACCGGCGATCAGCCGCAGCGTCGCCTCCTTCACCGGATCGATGGGAATCCAGAAGCTTACCGTCTGCTGGCCATCGACAAAATAGTACGGAATGTCCTGATGCCAGGGCGTCGGCTTCTGCGTGCCGGGTTCCTTGACCAGCACGTGATCGTGGAAGAACTGCGCGGTGCGCGACTGCATGACCGCCGCCGCCAGTTCGGCAGCCGGCGAGTTCCGCACCACGCTGACGAATTCGGGAATGCGCTCCCAGTTGCAATAGTCGTCGAAGAAACTGCCGCGACCATTGGCGATATCAGACGCGGTGGCGCTGCGGTTCTGCATGTTGCGCTCGATGCCGGCGGCAATGGTGTCGACCCAGTTCTTGAAGGCGCCGCGAATGCAGACCGCACCGTCACGCTGATAGTCGGCGATTGTCTTTGCATCGATTGTCTGGATGTTGGTTGCGGAAGCCATGGCGTTCTCCTTTTGGAATGAACCGACTATCGCAAGCAGCATTCATTCGGTAAAATAATAACTTTCCATTCGATGCATAGACTGCCCCTATGAATGTGACCCTCACCCAATTGCGCTATCTCGTCGCCGTGGCACGCCATGGCAGCGTCACCGGCGCGGCAAAGGTGCTGAACGTATCGCAGCCGTCGATCTCAGTGGCTATTGACGCCGTCGAAAAGAATTTCGGCCAGAAACTGTTCGTCCGCCAGCGCGGAAGCGGCGTGTCGCCGACATCGTTTGGCCGCGCCGTCGTGGCCAAGGCAAGGCAGGTTCTCACCGAGACGGACGAGCTCATCGGCCTGGGTTCAACCAAATCGGCTGTCAGCGGTGAGCTGGTGCTGGGATGCTTCGAGGACCTGGCGCCGTTCTTCGCGCCGGCCCTGCTCCGCGCCTTTTCCGAACGCCATCCAGCCGTCAAGGTCGTCGTTCGCGACGAGACGTTCGAAACGCTGGGACGACGGCTCGGCGATGCGGCCATCGATCTCGGCCTCACCTATGATCTCAGCCTGCCGACGCATTTCGCCCGCATCCTGCTGCGCGAACTTCGTCCGCACGCGCTGTTGCCTCTAGGCCATGCCCTGGCGGATCGCCCATCGGTCAGCCTTGCGGATCTGGCCGCCTATCCGCTGATCACGACGGACCAGCCGCACAGCTGGCAGCACATGCTCGACCTGTTCCGCAGCCGCGGCCTTTCGCCAGTGGCCGACATGACGACGAGCTCGTTCGAACTGCAGCGCAGCATGGTCGCCAACGGCTTCGGCGTCGCGGTCAGCTATACCCGCCCGCACGGCGACCGCAGCTATGACGGGCTGCCGCTGATCTGCAAGCCGCTATCCGATCCGCTGCCAATGCAGCGGATCCTGCTCACCTATGACACGCATCAGCGTGTGTCGAATGCGGCGCTGTCCTTCATCGATGTGGCGAAGGGGTGGTTCGCCAGCCGCGACATCTTTGCCTCGTGAGAGGCTGACGGACGCCGCTCCCGCGCTTGCCGCTTGACGGTTTCCGCCGCTGCTGCCACTCCATGGACATGGAACCTATCCAGTCGAAAGCGGCCCAGGGCCGTGTCGCCGATGCGCCGAACGGCCACTGGGTTTATCGCGTGCTGCCACGCTCGATATGGCCCTATGCGCAGCTCGCCAGGTGGGACAGGCCGATCGGCTGGCAGCTGCTGCTATGGCCGTGCTGGTGGTCGGCGGCCCTTGCGGCGAGCGCCTATCCACGCCCCGGCGACCCGCTGCTGTCGCTGCTGCCGGCGCCTTGGTATCTCGTGCTGTTCCTGGCCGGCGCCATCGCTATGCGCGGCGCCGGCTGCACCTACAACGACCTCGTCGATCAGGACATCGACAACCAGGTCGAGCGTACGCGCTCGCGGCCGCTGCCGTCGGGCAAGGCGACGCGTCGGCGGGCATGGCTGTTTATTGCCCTGCAGGCGCTGGTCGGCCTCGCGGTGCTCATGCAGTTCAACAGCTTCGCCATCCTGCTCGGCATCTGCTCGCTGGTTGTCATAGCGATCTATCCGTTCATGAAGCGGATAACCAACTGGCCGCAACTTGTGCTTGGCCTCGCCTTTTCCTGGGGCGCGCTGATGGGATGGGCAGTCGAGTTCGGCGATCTCGATGGGCCTGCAATCATGCTCTATATCGGCTCGATCCTGTGGGTGATCGGCTACGATACGATCTACGCGCATCAGGACAAGGAAGACGACGCCATTGTCGGCGTGCGCTCGACGGCACGCCTGTTCGGCGACAACACCAAATCGTGGCTGGCAGGGCTCTATGGCGGCGCGCTGATCTGTTTTGCCATCGCCTTCGCGTCGGCGCAGGCGCCTGTGGTGGCGCTGGCCGGACTGATCGCCGCAGGGGCCCATATGGCCCGGCAGATTGCCGTGTTGGACATCGACAATCCGGACCAATGCCTGCGGCTGTTCAGGTCGAACAACCAGGTCGGCTGGCTGATCTTCCTCGGCCTGATCGGCGGCGCTGTGTGGGTGGCGCTGAAGCCGCTGGTTTAGCGGCTCTTTCCCTTCTCCCCTTGTGGGAGAAGGTGGATTGGCGCGTAGCGCCAAGACGGTTGAGGGGTGCTGGAGGGAGTGCCGTCGGTGCCAAGCTGGAACACCCCTCATCCGACCGAGCTTCGCTCGGCCACCTTCTCCCACAGGGGGAGAAGGAAGATCCCATCTCACTCCCTCGAAATGATCTCCTGGCCGTCGATGACCAGCCTGAGACCGAGGTTACCAGCCCTGCGGCGAGCAAGGAAACGCGGGCGGCGCGTGTTGGAAACGCGGCCCTTGCGGCGATCCTGCGGCGGCAGCGTCTTGATGGCGGCGCCGAGCGATTCTTCCAGGGTGCGGGCAACGCCGTCCGATTCGATCAGCAGCATCGGCAGACGGTAGGCTTCGGCCCACGCGCGCCAGTCGGCGGCGACATCGTCGAGATCATCGGCAACCAGCAGCGGCACCGACAGCATCGGATCGTTGTGCAGGAGTTCCAGGGTCACCGTGACATTGCCGTCCGGGTCCTCCATGGCGCGGGCGGCAACGCCGCGGAACGCATTGGCGGGCAAAACGACGATCGCGGGCAGGCCGCTCATCTCGAGCAGGCGGCGGACCACGGCGCCGCGTTGGTCGATGGTGAAGGTCACGTCGCCGTAGTCGTCGCGGGTCGCGTAGCTCACCACTTGCGGCAGGCGAAATGGGTCGAGACGCATGTTGCGTCCCGCCCAGACTGGCTTCAGTCCGGTGTTCATAGATTGCCTTCCTGTCTGTCTCCTGAGAGCCGGTGTCCGGTTCTCTCCGGGCCGGTTTTTCCAGCCTCGTTTGTATGGAGACAGTAGCGCGGGCTCCTTACCGCCCCGCTTAAGAAAGTCGGTTAAATTTTGCTGATCTCAGGGATGGTTATCGGAATCCCACCAGCCACAAGATGTTGAAAGGATCAGATAACCTTACCGGGATTCATGATGCCGGCCGGGTCGAAGGCAGCCTTTATCAAGCGCATCAGGTCGATCGCGATCGGCGGCGCTGTGGCAATCAGTTCGTCGCGCTTCAACTGGCCGATGCCGTGCTCGGCCGAGATCGAACCGTGCAGGCTGCGCACGACATCGTGCACGGCCTTGTTCATGGGATGATAGAGGGCGAGAAACACCTCGTCGTCGCCGTCGACAGGCCGCGAGATGTTATAGTGGAGATTGCCGTCGCCCATATGGCCGAAGCAGACCACGCGGGCCCCTGCACTCACCGACGCCACGGCGCCGGCGGCTTCTTCGATGAAGCGCGGGATCGATGCGATAGGCACCGAAATGTCGTGCTTGATCGAGGCCCCCTCCGGTTTCTGCGCCTCGGGCAGCAACTCGCGGAAATTCCAGAAGGCATCCCCCTGCCCGAGACTTGCCGCGATAACGGCGTCGCCGACGAATTCCTGCTCGAGGCCCGCCGAGAGCACGTCCTCGATCAACGCTCTCGAATCTTCCGATGAACGGCCGGACGAAATCTGCATGAGCACATACCACGGCCAATCGTCGACCAAGGGTCGCGTTACGCCCTGGGCATGCGCCAGCGTGAAGTCGTATGGCCGCTTGCCGATCAGTTCGAAGGCGGTCAGTGCTGCCCCGGCGCGGTCCATCGCCAGGCTGAACAGGGAGAGCGCGGCTTCGGGCGACGACAGGCCGACGAAGGCGACTTCCCGACCCTTCGGCTTCGGGAACAGCTTGAGCACGGCGGCGGTGATGACGCCAAGCGTGCCTTCGGCGCCAACGAACAGGTTCTTCAAATCGTAGCCGGTGTTGTCCTTCTTCAGCTTGCGCAGATCGTCGAACACCTCGCCGGTCGGCAGCACCACTTCGACGCCGAGGCAGAGTTCGCGCGCATTGCCGTAGGCAAGCACGCCGGTGCCGCCGGCGTTGGACGACAGGTTGCCGCCGATCTGGCAGGAACCTTGCGCGGCCAGCGACAGCGGAAACAGCCGGTCGGCGGCATCGGCCGCCTCCTGCAGCGTCTGCAGGATGACACCAGCTTCGACCGTCACCGTGTTGGACAGGACATCGATCTCGCGGATGCGGTTGAGCCGCGACAGCGACAGGATGACCTCGCGCCCGGAAGTGTCCGGCACCTGGGCGCCGACCAGGCCGGTGTTGCCGCTTTGCGGCACGATTGGCGTTCCCGTCTCGGTCGCCAGCCGCATGATCCGGCTGACCTCGTCGACGCTGCCCGGCCGCAGCACCAGCGATGTCGCGCCGTGCCAGAGCCCGCGCCGTTCAACGAGGTAAGGCGCGATATCCTGCTCTTCACGCAGCGCATATTTGTCGCCGACGATCGCCGCGAAGCGATCGATGATGGCGGGATCGAGTTTGTTTGAATTTTCGGTCATGGGGAAAACTATGTTGTGGGCTGTTAGATGTCACGAGGGGCGGCGGCACGCGAGAGGCGATCGTTGATCGCCTCGCCCAGGCCGTCGAAGGGAACCGGCTCGACGGCGATGGTCCGCACGCCGCTGCGGTCAAGCTCCTGCATAAAAGCGAACAGGTTGCTCGCCGCTTCGCGCAGGTCTCCAGTTTCGGATAAATTGAGGAAAGCGGCGGCGCGGCGCCAACCTTCCGCCCGTTGGCGGCCGAAGCCGAGCAGGGCTTCGCCCTCGCCGACCGACCCGGCATTGAGCCGCATCGCGGCGCCCGGCGCATAGTGCGAGGCAAGCATACCGGGCGCCTCGACGTCGGTGGCACCACCGCGCAACAGCTCCATGCCGATGGCTGCCTCGATCTCCTCGGCGGCGATGCCACCGGGCCTCAACAGCCGCAATACCGCGCCCTCGACCTTGATAATGGTCGATTCCAGCCCGACCGGGGTTGCGCCGCCATCGACGATCAGCTTGATCCGCGCGCCGAGGTCCGCCGCCACCGCCTGCGCGGTCGTTGCGCTGATCTTTCCGGATGAATTGGCACTGGGCGCGGCAAGCGGGTGGCCGAGCCTGGCGATCAGGTCACCGCCAAAGCCCCTTGGCATGCGCAAGGCAATCGTATCGAGCCCGGCCGTGACCAGCGGATGGATGCCGTTGCCGGGCCGCTGCGGCAGCACCAGTGTCAGCGGGCCGGGCCAGAATGCCAGCGCCAGTTTCTTCGACAGCGGATCGAACAGCGCGAGGCGCTCGGCCATCGCCATGTCGGCGACATGGGCGATCAGCGGATTGAAGCGCGGCCGCCCCTTGGCCTCGAAGATGCGCGCTACGCCGATGCCGTTGGTGGCGTCGCCGGCGAGCCCGTAGACGGTCTCAGTCGGGATGGCGACGACATCGCCACCCCTGAGCAGCGTTATCGCCCGCTCCAGCGCCTCGCCGACGGCAAGTATTTCAGCCACTCTCGTCACCTCGCAGATGCGGGGTGCGTAATACGATGGCGGCCGTTGGGCAAGTCGTTGTCGGGCAAGACGCTGTTGGGCAAATCGGGCATTGGCAATTTATCAATTCCTAAAATGCTATGCTTCCACGAAAGCCGGTATCAATTCCGGCCCGCTATTGTGCAGCTTCTGGGCAAAGGGGAGCGGTCATCATGTCTGTGCGTATCCTGCTGGGTATCATTCTTGCGGCGGCAACCGGTGGGGCCCAGGCCTCGTCTCTCGTTTTCCCGGGCGCATCGTCCTCGACACCGTCGATCATCAAGCTGGGCGCACCTATGGCCAGTGATGCAAAGTCGGTGGTGGCGGTAGGCGAAGCTCAGCCCGACGTCACCTTTGAAAAGGTAGCGGCGATTCCGGACAAGCCCGTGGCCGAGCATGGCTTCCAGCCAGGCCCGATGGTCATTCGTGGCGGCGTTGCCGGTCCCGCCTTCTCGGCGCCGGCGCCAACCGCTGCACCCGTGTCAGGTGCCGCGCCGGACACAGGCACCGAGCCGGCAACGGCCACTGCCTCCGCAGCCCCCTCGGGCAACGCTGAGACCCAACCCATCCCGCCGAGCGCCCCGGCACAGGCAGCAGGTCAGCGCATGCCTCCGAACGGCTATACCAAGTAGCCTTGCTCAAGACAGGCTGACCGCGGCGGCGTGACTTGACTGCGGTCCGGCGCCCGGCGCACCATCGTCCGGCAAATCCCGTTTCGGTTTATGTCGCCGCTGGATGCCATCGCCTGTATTTAGGCAAGCGGCCCTGGCAGATGGGATTTCATCGCTTAGGGGCAAAGGGGGTAGATCATGAGAAGATTCGAAACTGTCACCGCGGCTGGCATTATGCTGGCCTCATTGCTTGGCGGCACGGCTCATGCCGACGACATGCTGGGATCCTATGTCGCGCGCATTTCCGATCGGGACCATCAGGCGAGTGACGGCTACGCGCTGGACAATGCCGCGCAAATGGTGCGGCAGGACCGCGCCAACTGGCACAAGTTCCACCGCCGCGACAGCGACGATGAGGGTGATGGCTGGTTCAGGACCAACGACCAGCGCGCCGATCTGCAACGCATGCTGGAGCGCGGCGGCGCCATGAGTTCCTCGACCAAGCGCGCCATCGTCAATGGCGAGCCGCTGATCCAGGTCGACGTCTACGAAAACAGCGTGCGCGTCAGCATTCTCGAGAACTGATCTAGCCGTCGCCGGGACGACTGACAGAAAGGGGCGGCGCGCTGGCGCCGCCCTTCTTCGTGAACAGCGGCTGAAAAATCAGGCCGCTTCTTCCTTGTCGTCGTCTTCTTCGGATTCGCCGTCTTCAATTTCTTCTTCGGACTGTTCATCATCGCCTTCAGCGTTCATGCTGTCCTCGGCGTCGTCCTCATCTTCGTCGTCATCCGACAGATCGGCTGCTTCGACCGCTGCGGCAGCGGCATGATCGAGGATGGTTTCGGAAGCGGATTCAAGCGCCTCGGCGGGAGTTTCTTCTGTCACTTCGATGTCGTGATCGGAATTCATGGAAGCCTCCGTGGGGTTGGGGAACATGTCCTCTTTGCCACGGAGAGATCATCGTCATATGACTGTAAGCCGGCTCGAACGACCGGCTGGAAGATATTTTTTCAGGCCTTAACCGGCAATCTTCGAGAAATCCGCGACCTGACCGGTGGCCGCGCGGATGCGGGCGAGCAGCGCCAGGCGGTTGGCGCGCACGGCCTGGTCCTCATCATTCACGAGAACATGCTCAAAGAATGAATCAACCGGTTCGCGCAACACGCTAAGCGCCAGCAGGGCGGCGGAAAAGTCATCGTTTTGAATCGCTTCGCCTGCTTGCTTCTCAGCCTGATTCACCGCTGCAAACAGAGATTTCTCGGCATCCTCGCGCAACAGCGCCGGATCAACGGTTTCGGCGACCGCCGTTTTCTTCTTCTCCTCGGCAGCCAGAATGTTGGCCGCACGCTTGGTGCCGGCGAGCAGGTTCCTGCCGTCCTCGGTGTCGAGGAAGGAGCCGAGCGCCTCGACCCTGCGCACGATCTGCAGCAGGTCATCATTGGACGATTGGCCAATCTCCCCCCTTGAGGGGGAGATGCCCGGCAGGGCAGAGGGGGGTACTTGGCGCTGAGAGGGTGGCGGGACAGCGCCCCCCTCTGTCGGCTTCGCCGACATCTCCCCCTCTAGGGGGGAGATTGGGCGCGAACTTGTCGCCAGCACTGCATCGATCAGATCGTGGCGGGCACCCTGATCGCGGAGGTAAACCTTGAGGCGGTCGTGGAAGAAGGCGACGAGATCGGCGATGAATGGCGACAGCGATGCCTCCAATTCCATCATACGCTGGCCGTCGAAGAACTCTCGTTCCTGATCTGCGGAGCCGAAGATTTCCGAACTTGCTTTGGCCAACCCACCCTTCAACAAGTTGGAGATCAAGCCCGCTTCCAACAGCAGCCGGCTTGCCCCCTTGTACTCGCGAATACGGGAATCGAGCATCGTGACCACCCCACGGCTCTCAGCCCCCTCGCCCAACCGTTCATAGGCTGCGAGCGCCGAGGCCACTGTCGCCGTGATGGCAACACCTAGCGAAAGCCTGATGCTGTTTTCCAGTATGATCCTCACAACACCCAGCGCCGCTCTACGCAGCGCATAGGGGTCCTTCGACCCGGTTGGCTTCTCATCGATGGCCCAGAATCCAACTAGCGTGTCCAGTTTGTCGGCGAGCGCTACCGCAACCGAAACCGGATCGGTCGGCACACGATCGGAAGGGCCTTGCGGCCTGTAGTGTTCCTCGATGGCTGCCGCGACAGAAGGATGTTCGCCCTGGAGCAGCGCGTATTTGCGGCCCATCGCGCCCTGCAATTCGGGAAACTCGCCGACGACTTCAGTGGTCAGATCGGCCTTGGCGAGAACCGCGGCGCGCGCGGCGAGCGCGGTAATCTCCCCCCTCGAGGGGGAGATGTCGCCGAAGGCGACAGAGGGGGTCGGCACGACGGGACGCGACGCCCTATCGCGGTCAGAGGATGCCGGCGCTTCACGCGAGGCGACCCCCTCTGGCCTGCCGGCCATCTCCCCCTCAAGGGGGGAGATTGACTGCGCCACGATCGGCGCAAGTTCTTCAGCAAGCCTGGCAATCCGCTCCACGCGTTCCCCCTGCGTGCCGAGCTTGGCATGGAAGGTGACGCCGAGATGGTCGAGGCGGGCCATGCGCTGGTCGAGCGGTTTCTTCAGATCGAGCCCGAATTTTTTCGCCGATGCCTCTAACTGGTCGAGATCTGGCAAATCACCCTGGTCGGTCGTCCAGAAATACAGCGCGTCGGACAGGCGGGCGCGCACCACCTTGCCGTTGCCGTGGGCGATCTCCTTGCCGCCGTCCTTGGCCTCGATATTGGCGGTGAGGATGAAGCGGTTGGAAAGCTGGCTGATCTCCCCCCTTGAGGGGGAGATGGCCGGCAGGCCAGAGGGGGTCGGTTCGACCAGGCTCGGCGCAGATGGCGCCAGCGCTTCACGCGAGGCGACCCCCTCTGTCGGCTTCGCCGACATCTCCCCCTCAAGGGGGGAGATCAGGCGCGATGTCACAAAGCATTTCTGGTTGGCGCGGATGGTCAGCCGGATCACTTCGGCGGGTATGGCGAGGAAAGCCTGCTCGAATTCGCCCATCAGCACGACCGGCCATTCGACCAGCCCGGACACCTCTTCCAGCAGTCCGTCGTCCTCGACCAGGTCGAGCCCGTTGGCGAAGGCGAGATTGCGGGCGTCGGCAAGGATGATCTCCTTGCGCCGGTCGGCATCGAGCACGACCTTGGCCGCTTCCAGCTTGGAAACATAGTCGTCGAAGCGGCGCACCGTGATGGCATCGGGCGCATGGAAGCGGTGGCCATAGGTGATGTTGCCGGAGCGGATGCCGTCGATCTCGAAATCGACCACCACCGGCTCCTCGGTCTCCGGGCCGAAGGTGCATAGGATCGACTGCAGCGGCCGTACCCAGCGCAGTGAGCCGGGCTTGGCCGAGGCCGGCCCCCAACGCATCGATTTCGGCCACGGGAAATTGCGGATGATGCCCGGCACCAATTCGGCGATGATCTCTTCCGCCGCCCTGCCCGGCTTCGAAATGTGGGCGACATAAAAATCGCCCTTCTTCGGATCGGAATGGATATGCGCCTCGGCAATCGAGGAAAGCCCGGCCTTGCGCAGGAAACCCTGGACCGCCTGTTCAGGCGCTGATGTCGACGGACCCTTGATCTCGTCGCGAACATCCTTCGAGCGAGCGGTCAGGCCCCTGATATCGAGCGTCAGACGCCGCGGCGTCCAGTACTCGCGTGCCGCCTCATAGGTCAGCCCCGCCTCGACCAGACCGTCGGTCAGCATCTTCTTCAGGTCACCCGCCCCCTTGCGCTGCATGCGCGCAGGGATTTCCTCGGAGCGAAGTTCTAGAAGCAGGTCAGGCATCGGGGTCAGCTCATGCGGGAGAGTGGTCCGGGCGGGGCATAGCAACTCGGCTGGCCGCTGTCACCCTTTACACAAATTTTGGCCGCCCTGTCGGGACGAGACCACGCCACCCGTCCTTGGATCAAAGATTTCCATGAACCTAACGCAGCGCTGAAGCGACCCACGCTCAGGCAGGGAACCATTGGCTCAACGACCATGAAAACGGCATCCAGACTTCTGCAGATCCTCGCACTCAGCGCCTGCTTCACCGCGCAGGCTCACGGCGCGTTCTCGATGCCGGGTGTACGGCAGGCATTGCGGACAATGGCCGGCGCGAGCGGGCAGATCCTGTCGCCAATCAACGCTTCCCTCGAGATGATGAAGCGTGCCTGAAACTCAGGCCGCCAGGCCACCCGCCTGCGTCTTCAGAAACGCCTCACCGCAAGCTTTCGCCAGATTGCGCACCCGCAGGATGTAGCTTTGCCGTTCGGTGACCGAAATCACACCGCGCGCATCGAGCAGGTTGAAGACATGGCTGGCCTTGATGCACTGGTCATAGGCCGGGAAAACCATGCGGTGCATCGGCAGATTGTCGTTCGACGCCGGCGCGCCGGCATCGAGCAGCGCCTTGCACTCGGCCTCGGCGTCCTCGAAGTGGCGCAAAAGTATCGCCGTGTTGGCGTATTCGAAATTGTGGCGCGAATATTCCTGCTCGGCCTGCAGGAAGACATCGCCATAGGTGACCTTGTCGGCGCCTTCGCGGCCGTTGAAGTTGAGGTCGTAGACATTGTCGACGCCCTGCACATACATGGCTAGGCGCTCCAGCCCGTAGGTGAGTTCGCCGGCCACCGGCGCGCATTCGATGCCACAGACCTGCTGGAAATAGGTGAACTGCGACACCTCCATGCCATCGCACCAGCATTCCCAGCCGAGGCCCCAGGCGCCCAGCGTCGGGCTTTCCCAATCGTCCTCGACGAAGCGGATGTCGTGCAGCAGCGGATCGACGCCGATCGCCGCCAGCGAGCCAAGATATAGCTCCTGCAGATTGGGCGGGTTGGGCTTCAGGATCACCTGGTATTGATAATAGTGCTGCAGCCGGTTCGGGTTCTCGCCATAGCGCCCATCCTTGGGACGACGCGAAGGCTGGACATAGGCGGCGTTCCAGCGTTTTGGCCCGAGCGCGCGTAGCGTCGTTGCCGGATGGAAGGTGCCGGCGCCGACTTCCATGTCGTAGGGCTGCAGGATGACGCAGCCATAGGCCGCCCAATAGTTGTGCAAGGTCAGGATCAGCCCCTGGAACGAGCGGCTGGGATGCATATGGGCGGGGATTTCAATCGTCGGGATTTCAATCGTCACGGGGGGCCTCGACAGCACAGGCTAGCTTGCCGGCACGTCCTAGAGACACGGCGGCGAAGCGTCAAGCAAAGCGCCGCGCCGACGAAGCTCGATGACAAGGGTTGCCGAGCGCTCCGGGTTCGTCGTCTACCGGAAGATGTTTTGAGACCGTCTCCGCAAATCGGCGGACGTCTGGACGGGCGCATATAAGCCCAAACGAAAACGGGGCCCCGAAAAGAGCCCCGCTCGTATTCAAAAAAGTCGGTTCACCCCTTCGGGGCGGGCACGGGCTCAGGCTTGACCTTCTGGGTTTCCTGCGCCGTGTTGGACTCGATCGGCGGCAGGCCCTTCATCAGCTTCTGCTGCAAGGTGGCCAGCACATCGGGATCCGGCTTCAGGTCGCGGGCCTGGTTCCACTGGAACGTGGCTTCCAGCTTGCGGCCGACGCGCCAGTAGGCGTCGCCAAGGTGGTCGTTCAGAACCGGATCTTCCGGCTTCAGCGACACGGCGCGTTCCATTTCGCGCACCGCATCGTCGAACCTGCCGAGGCGGAAATAGGCCCAACCCAGCGAATCGACGATGTAACCGTCGCTCGGCCTGAGGTCGACGGCCTTCTGGATCATCGCCAGGCCTTCCTTGAGGTTCATGTTCATGTCGACCCAGGAATAGCCGAGATAGTTCAATACCTGCGGCTGGTCGGGGAACAGCTCCAGCGCCTTGCGGAAGTTCGGCTCGGCCTTCGGCCATTCCTTCAACCGCTCATAGGCGATGCCGCGCTGGTAGAAGATGTTCCAGTTGGCCGCGGTCGGCGTCTTCAGCGCCTCGACGGCCTTGTCGTAGAGATTGGCGGCCGAGCGGAAATCCTCCTTCGAGGAATACACGCCGCCGAGCGCCAGATAGGCGCGCATGTCGTCGGGGTGGGCGTCGACGAAGGCCTTCAGATGGGTGATCGCCTCCTCATGACGGTCGAGATCGGCAAGGTTGAGGCCGAGCTGCAGGTCCGAAAGCTCCTTCAGCGGCGAAGTCGCGGGGATCCGCCGATAGAGCGCGATGGCGCCCTCGCCGTCCTTCAACTGCTCGGACACGGCAGCGAGCTGCACCAGCGCCGCATCGCTGTCGGGCTTCAGCGCCAGAGCATATTGCAGATAGAGACGGACGAACGGCTCGCCGCCGCCGCGGTTGAGCGCGGTGGCGAGATCGAGCAGAATCTCGGAGGCACCGTCGGACGGACCGGCAACGAAGGGCGCAATCTTGTCGCCCTTGGCGATCCTGTCGCGCAAGGCGACGATTTCCAGCTTGCCGGGCGAAAACGCCTCAGCCTGATCGAGCACCGACATCGCCTTGGTCTTGTCGCCCTTGCGGGCGAGGAACGACGCGTAGGCCTGGGCGTTGCGCATCCAGGTTTCGGGAGCGGCACCGCCGGCGGCCGTATCCTGCATGGTCGCGGCGTAGATCGCCTCGGCCTTTTCGGGCATACCGGACGCATCGGCGATCAGGGCACGGTGGAACGACTTGAACAGGCCGAACCAATCCGGCCCCTGCAGCTTGTCGATGGAAGCCATTGCGTCACTGGGTTCGCCGGCACCTTGTTGGGCCCAGCCGGACATGACCCCGGAGATCAGCCGGTCAAGATCGGATTCCAGCGACAGCTTGAGCCAGTACTGCGCCTTGGTGAAATCCTTCTTGTGGAAGGAATCGACAGCCAGTGCCAGGCGCGAGAAGCGCTCGACATCCGGAACTTCCTTGAGCTTGTCGGCATAGACCAGGGATTCGTCGAAGCGACCTTGCGCGATCAGCGACAGCATCAGGCTCTGCTGCAGGCCGGTGTCGCTCGGGTCGAAGGCCAAAGCCTGCTTGTAGTAGGCGATGGCGCTGTCGAGGTCGTTGTCGCCTTCGGCGATCCGGGCTGCCAGATAGGCGCCCGAGAACGACGTGATCTTGACCGGTTCGGTGGTTTGCTTGGCATAGGCCGGCAGAGCCGAGATCGCTATGCCTGCCACAATTGCCAGCCTTGTCAGCCAGCGCGCACGTCCTTGCCGCATTGTATCCCTTTCAGCCAGGCGCCATCTCCGAGTCAGCGGATCGGCGTAGACTCGATCTTCCTGATAAAGCATGGCCTTTTTGGGGTCGCGCTTCAATCCGCCTCGAATTCACAATCCGGGCACCCGATTAACAAACCATGGCGACAGGCACCAGTTTTCCGATCTTGAATTTCGGCCGTGCCCTGCGCGAAGCCGAATATATCACAGATTCGACCGCTGGGCTCGGCGCCAATATCAGCGCGTGCCCTGCGAGCCAGACCGCTGCACCAGCGTGTCGCTATATCCGCCGACCGCAATCGTGCCGCACAGCTCATTCCATCCGCAGCCGCCGCAAGCCTTGCGCACGCGCCCAGCCGAAAACGCCTGCCGCATCCGGGCCAGCATCGAGGCATCGAGATCGAGGCTGGCGCCGATCCGGATTGGGCGCGCCAGCAAATCCTCCAAATCCTGTGCCGCGAGCCGGTCCCGCTCGACGACACTCTCGTTGAGACAATGCGGCTCCGCCTCGTCGAGCAACGGGCCGCAGACATCGTCGGGGCCGGAAACGAGGAGGACGTCCTCGCCCCGGCTCAGGCGCTCCGCGACGCGATCGTAGTTGGCGATGAAGGCGGGACTGTATCCCTTGCCCACATAGGTGAGCAGGCAAAGGAGGTGATGGGCGCGCAGCCTGATCGTCACGGATTGGCCGGCTTAGCCCTGCCAGGAAGGGCCATGAGTATCGCGGCACCCAGCGCCGACTTGAGCAAGCCGCCGACCAGGAAAGGCAGAAATCCGAACGTGATGGCCTGTTCGACGCCGATCATGACGGCGAGCCACATGGTGCCGAGAACCAGGCAAGCAAGGTTGCCGAGCAGCATGGCGGCGAAGGCAAGCATCACCCTGTTGCCGTTCCAGCCGCGTTCGGCGAGCCAGCCAACCAGCGCGCCGGTGACCGGAAATGCGAAGAGGTAGCCACCGGTCGGCCCGACGAAATGCTGTACGCCGGCGGCGCCGCCGGCCAGCACCGGGAAACCGACCGCGCCCTCGACCAGCCAGGCAGCGATGGTGATGGCGCCAAGCCGCCAGCCATAGAGCGCGCCGATCAGTGTCACGGCGAAGGTCTGCATGGTCACCGGAACCGGAACCATCGGCACTTCGATGTAGGACGAGAGCGCCAGGAACAGCGTGCCGAGCACGACGGCTCCAACCTGCCAGGCAAGGGAGCGGCCTTGAAGCCGAAGCGGACTGAACGACGGCTTGCTGGACGAGAATGCTACGTCTGTCATTGGGATTCCTTCGATCGATTGTAAATTATAGATAATTTCTGTTTTCGATCTATTATCGAATCCACAATTCCCGCGGGATAGCAAGCCTTCGCTGTGCAAAGGCCGCCTAAAGCGTCGCAACTGAGTTCAGGCGACCCGCTTCAGGTCTCTGCTTGCATGCATGTCGTTCCCCAAAACCAAGGTCGCTTTGGGCGACAATGCATCAGCCGACGATGGCAAAGGCTTCGCGCGTCGTCCCGGAAGCCGTCCTGACTGGCTTGCGGCCAATCCATTGAACATGCCGCCCCAGCGTCACGGCTGCCGATTCGGTGCTTCCCTGCCGCAAGGCGGTGAGTATCGCGCGATGATCCTGGTCGGTGCGTGCCTCCCATTCCGATCGCCAAGCCGCAAACAGGAAGCGGGCACTCGCCGCGTGCAGGTCGTCGATGGTGGCGAGCAGGCGCGGCATGCCGCATGGCGTCAGGATCAGCCGGTGGAAGGCGCGGTTGGCTTCTTCCCACGACCTGACATCGCGGGACTTGTCGCCGGCCTTGGTCGCCTCCTCGGCGAGATCGAGAATGGCCGATGTCAGGTGCGGCGCGGCGTGGCGCAGCGCCAGCACTTCGAGTGCGGCGCGCATTTCGGCGACCTCCTTGACCTCGCCCAGGTCGAAAGCGGCGACACGCACGCCGCGGCGCGGCTCGCCGACGGCCAGCCCTTGCGCTTCGAGCCGGCGGAAGGCTTCGCGAACGGGAACATGGCTGGTCTGGAATTCCTCGGCGATATGATCCTGCCGAAGCCTGGCTCCCGGCTCGATCGCGCCGGAGATGATGCGGTCCGCCAGCACCTTGCTGATGCGCACCGCGATGGTGTCGTCTGTGCCCTTTGCCATGTTTTATAGATAATTTGCGGCGAGGCATGTTGTCGAGACGGCGGGACCGAATTCGCAAACTTCCTCATCACCGCGAGCCAGAGGAAGCGCCGCTAAAGTCCAGCCTTCAGTTCACCCGGCTGATGCAGAAATCGATGACGTCGATCAGCGCCGATTTCTGCGGCGTCGCTTCCAGCGGCGCCAGCGCGTCGCGGGCGATCTCGCCGAAATGGCTGGCGCGCCCGATCGTGTCTGCGATGGCGCCGTGGCGGGTCATCAGGCCGTTCGCTTTTTCCAGGCCGGCGTCATCAGCGACATTGTCCTCGATGGCGCGCTTCCAGAAGGTCCGCTCGGCCTTGGTGCCGCGCCGGTAGGCGAGGATGACCGGCAAGGTCACCTTGCCTTCGCGGAAATCGTCGCCGACATTCTTGCCCAGATCCTTGCTGGTGCCGCCATAGTCCAGCGCGTCGTCGATCAGCTGGAATGCAAGGCCGAGATTCATGCCATAGGAGCGCAGCGCCGCACGGTCGTTGCGCGTCGCCTGGGCAATGACCGGACCGACTTCGGCAGCCGCCGAAAACAACGCCGCGGTCTTGGCCTTGATGACGGCGAAATGCTCGTCCTCGGTGGTTTCGAGGTTCTTGGCGGCGGCAAGCTGCATCACCTCGCCCTCGGCGATGATGGAGGCCGCGCTCGACAGGATGTCGAGCGCTTCGAGCGATCCGACATCGACCATCATGCGGAAGGCCTGGCCGAGAAGGAAATCGCCGACCAGCACGCTCGCCTGGTTGCCCCAGATCATGCGTGCGGTCTTCTTGCCGCGGCGCATGCCGCTTTCGTCGACGACATCGTCGTGGAGAAGCGTCGCCGTGTGCATGAATTCGACCGCAGTCGCGAGCTTGACGTGGCCATCGCCGGTATAGCCGAACATCTGCGCGGCCGCGAGCGTCAGCATCGGCCGCAGCCGTTTGCCGCCGGACGAGATCAGATGGTTGGCAACCTCCGGGATCATCTCGACATCGGAGCCGGCCTTGGACAGGATCAATTCGTTGACGCGCCCCATATCGGCCGCAGTCAGATCTATCAGATCCTTGATGGAGGCGGGCTCCCGCTTCCCATTTTCTATGTTGAGAACGACACCCACGACAATCACTCCCGTCTTGGTATAACGCGTGCGACGGCACCCTTGGTCCTTGCATGGACTCTAGGGCGGCGGACACAGCCACGGCAAGAGGCGAATTGGCGCGGCGGCGATGACAGAATGTCAACCGACGCCAAAAGGGGTTCTGCTTTGCCACGGAAATCCGCCTGCCCGTTTACATCAGCGCTGCAAACTGAGAGTTTCGCCCGATGATAGAGCTCATTCGCACCAACGACGCCGTCATCATCTCCTTTGTCGAATCGCTGATGCGCGATGCCGGCATCGGCTGCTTCGTCGCCGACCAGAACATGAGCGTGCTCGACGGCTCGCTCGGCATCCTGCCGCGGCGGGTCATGGTCGACGCCGACCAGGCCGACGCGGCACGGCGCATCCTGACGGATGCCGGTATCGCCAACGAGATTCGCGGGAAATAATGTCCGCCGCGCCGGCCACCCTTGTCCCGGACACGCCGGCCCATACGGTCGATGCTTTCCATCGCGGCCGGTTCTGGCTCGTGCAGCCCAAGCAAGGCGGCCATCGCGCCGGCATGGATGCGATGATGCTCGCGGCGTCCGTGCCATCCGCCTTTGGCGGGCGTCTCGCCGATTTCGGTGCCGGAGCCGGGGCTGCCGGCCTTGCGGTACTGTCGCGCTGCCCGGGCGCCGAGGCGGTGCTTGTCGAACGCGCGCCGGAAATGGCGGCCTTCGCCGCGGCAACCCTTGCCCATCCCGGCAATGCGCATCTCAGCGATCGCGCCTCGGTTCTGGTCGCCGATGTCACGGTGTCGGGCCGGGCGCGGGCTGTCAGCGGCCTCGCCGATAACGACTTCGACTTCGTCATCATGAACCCGCCTTTCAACGCCGCACGGGACCGCGCCACGCCCGATCGCCTGCGAAAGGAAGCCCATGTCATGGAGGACGGGCTGTTCGAGAGCTGGATCAGAAGTGCCGCCGCGGTGGTCAGGCCGCGCGGCGGGCTTGCCGTGATCGCGCGGCCCGAACAGCTCGGCTCCATTCTCGATGCGATCGCAGGCCGCTTCGGTGATGCCGAGATGCTTGGCGTCCACCCTCGCCCAGATGCGGCGGCGATCCGCATCGTCGTCAGGGCAGCGCTCGGGGCACGGGGAAAGCTTGCCATTCGCCCTCCTCTGATGCTGCACGCGCAATCAGGCCAAGGCCCCGATGAGCGCAGCGAAATGATCACCAACGGCCTCGCATCGTTATTCGGAGATTGAGCTATTCCTGGCCCCCACATTGCCGTTGGCCGGAGAATTCCTACATGCCTGCAACCCATCGACCGGAGACCGCGCCCTCGTGAAACGCCTTATCAACCGCCTGCTGCCGAAATCCTGGCGCTCCACTGTCGTCACCATTCCGGTTATCCGGCTGCACGGCACCATCATGGCCGGAGGCGGCCCGTTCCGGCCGAGCCTGTCGCTGGCCTCCACCGCCGGCCTCATCGAGAAGGCGTTTTCCTACGACGCGCCGGCGGTCGCCATTTCGATCAATTCGCCCGGCGGCTCGCCGGTGCAGTCGCGGCTGATCTTCAAGCGCATCCGTGACCTGGCAACGGAAAAGAACAAAAAGGTGCTGGTCTTCGTCGAGGACGTCGCGGCATCGGGCGGCTACATGATCGCGGTCGCCGGCGACGAGATTTTCGCCGATCCGTCCTCGATCGTCGGTTCGATCGGCGTGGTCTCGGCCTCGTTCGGCTTCCCGGAGCTGATGAAGAAGATCGGTGTCGAGCGCCGTGTCCATACCGCCGGCCAGAACAAGGCGGTGCTCGATCCGTTCAAGCCGGAGAAGAAGGAAGACGTCGAACGCCTGAAGGCGTTACAGCTCGAGGTGCACGGCACGTTCATCGAACTCGTCAAGGAGCGGCGCGGCATGAAACTGAAAGACGATCCGGACCTGTTCACCGGCCTGTTCTGGACGGGCATAAAGGGCCTTGAACTCGGCCTCGTCGATGCGCTCGGCGACATGCGGACGGTGCTGAAGACCCGTTTCGGGGAGAAGACCCAGCTCAGGCTGATCACGGCACCGCGCGGTTTCCTCGGCCGCTTCGGCCTGTTCGGCTCGAGAATGGGCTTTTCGGCGCCCGATATCGCAGCCGCGGCCGCGAGCGGCGTGATCGATGCGGCGGAAGAGCGCGCATTGTGGGCACGCTTCGGTCTTTGAAAAATCGGCGAAACCGTCTAGCATGAGCGCTTGAAGTCTCATGCATGTCAATTTCCCAAAGCAGGATCCATTTTTGGGCGACATGCATCAACCGACCCGACCGGCCGCCTTCGCCGGCACAGCGTGGGAGGAGTTTTGGCATGCCGCAGATCATTTTCTTCACCGTCGTTGGCATCGCCGCCTATTTCGGCTACCGCACATTCATCCGCGAAGCCGAACGCGTGACCGCCAAGGTGCGGCGCACCGAAAAGCAGGCGGCTAACGGCACGATGGGCACGCTGGTCAAGGATCCGAAGACCGGCGAATACCGGCTGGCCAAGGACTGAGCATCATTTCACATGTGACTGACGCGGTGGACACCGATATCGGGTTGCGTACCTGGCATGCGCACGCCAAGATCAATCTGGCGCTGCATGTCACCGGCAGGCGCCCTGACGGCTATCATCTGATCGAGAGCCTGGCGGTGTTCACGCGTTTTGGCGACAGGGTCGAAATCGCGCTCGCCGACAGTGATGATTTTACCGTGTCCGGTCGCTACGCGCCGGCGGTTCCTCTCGACGACGGCAATCTGGTGCTCAGGGCGCGCGATGCCCTGCGACAGGCGGTCGGCCAAAACAGAACCCCGCCCGTCTCAATAAAGCTCGAAAAGAACCTGCCGGTTGCTTCCGGCGTCGGCGGTGGCTCGAGCGACGCGGCAGCCGTGCTGCGCGGGCTGGTGGAGACATGGGGCCTGGACATCGATGGCACCGAGCTGGCGCGGATCGGCCTCTCGCTTGGCGCCGATGTGCCGATGTGCCTGGCGGCAAAGCCGCTGGTCGCGCGCGGCATTGGCGACGAACTGTCGATGGTGCCGGATTTCTCGGCGCTGGGGCTGGTGCTGGTCAATCCGGGCACACCGGTCTCGACGGCCGACGTCTTCGCAGCACTCGCCCATCGCGACAATGAACCACTGCCGCCGCTGCCGCGCGGCATCGACTTCCACAGCCTGCGCAACTGGCTGGAGATCACCCGCAACGATCTCGAGCCAGCAGCGCAGGCGATGCAGCCCGCCATCGGCAGGGCGCTTTCTTGGCTTAACAAGGCTGGATCGGGTTTTTCACGCATGTCCGGATCCGGCGCGACCTGCTTCGGCCTGTTCGAGACCGGCAATGTCGCCAAGCGCGCCGCCGCCGAGATCCGCGGCCGCCAGCCCGACTGGTTCGTCGCGGCGACGCGCAGCATCGCATCGGAGGGCGCTGATGGCCAGAATTGACGAAAGCCGCTCCTTCATTCCGGTGCGCATCGCGGTGCTGACCGTTTCCGACACGCGCAGCCTTGGAGACGACAAATCCGGCCAGACGCTGGTCGACCGCATCACCGAGGCCGGTCATATCCTGGCTGCCCGCGACATCGTCACCGACGACCGCGAAAAAATCCGCGACACGGTTCTGGCGTGGTCGCGGGACAAGGATATCGATGTCGTCATCACCACCGGCGGCACCGGCTTCACCGGGCGCGACGTGACGCCGGAAGCGCTGGAGCCGATCTTCGAAAAGCGCATGGACGGCTTTTCGGAAGTGTTCCACCGCATCTCCTACGACAAGATCGGCACCTCGACGATCCAGAGCCGGGCGACTGGCGGCGTCGTCAACGCCACTTTCGTCTTCGTGCTGCCAGGCTCGCCAGGCGCCTGCAAGGACGCATGGGACGGCATCCTGAAGGCGCAGCTCGACTATCGGCACATGCCGTGCAACTTCGTCGAGATCATGCCGCGCCTGGACGAGCATCTGCGGCGCGGCAAATCGGCTTCGTAGAAACCGAGGCAAAGCGTCGGTTCCACACGGCGTTTGCCAGGCAAAACAGCACCGATGCCTTCGAAACACCATTCCAAACCGGACCTCGCAAAAGTACCTTGCTTGAAGGCGATCATCGCCATCACGACAGGGCGCATATGATGACCATGCATACCGGCGGATGCCATTGCGGCAACGTTCGCCTTGCATTTTCAACCGAACTCGACCCGTCGCAAATCGAAGTTCGCGCCTGCCAATGCTCGTTCTGTGTCAGACATGGTTCGCGCGCCGTTGCCGATCCGAATGGCCGACTGATCATCTCGGTCAAGGACGAGGCGCAATTGCGGAGATATCAGTTCGGGCTGAGGACGGCCGACTATTTGATCTGCCGGGAGTGCGGCGTCTATGTCGCCGCAAGCGCCGGAGATGACGATGCAAGGGCGATCGTCATCATCAACGCCCTGGACGACCGGGAGCGGTTCAATCAGGAGCCGGTCCGTGTCGACTTCGATGCCGAAAGCCGGGCGCAGCGCCAAGCCAGGCGCCGCGCTCGCTGGATGCCTGTCGAGATGAACTTCGGGTAGTTTCTTTTCAGCGGATGACCGGCTCGCCATGAAAGCGACGGCGCGACGGCGGCGATACGCCGAAGCCGACTTCCATCATCAGCCTCGGCGTGCGTGACGGTACGGTGCCCATGTGGAAGCCGAAGGGGTCCTCTACGAAGCCTAGTCCTGCTTCTCCAGTCAATGTCACCGGGCTCTGCTCACCATAGACATCCAGAACCTCTTGCGCGGGATGGCCGACCAGGAGTGTGAGTTGATGCTTGAGGCTGCGGCGCTTATGGCTGCCCTTGATGTAGACATGCGGGCCGGTGTCGGCATCGACGGGCTTGAGATAGAAGAAGAATTTCAGCATGCGCCAATCATCGAGGTCGAAATGATACTTGCCGAGCGAGGCGAGGTTCTTGTCGGCGTCCGAAGCGGCACCCGTCGGAAAGCTCCACCAGACACGCGTCGTGATCAGTTTTGCCTGACCGCCGAGATAGTGCGCGGCGATGTCCAGAAGCAGCGGGTCGCGCTGGATGGCGAGCGCCGCCTGACAATCGAGGATGCGCTCGAAAAAGTGCCCGCTGAGCAGCGAGCGGCCAAAGCGCTTCTCAGCTTCCGCATGTTCATCCGGCATGAATTCGAGACGGCGGTCGAAATTGCCGAAGCAAGGCGTGCGCTGGGCGAAATCGGCGATCTCCTCATGGATCGCCGGCGGCAGGACGAGGCCCGAAAACAGCCCGTCGGAGCGCAGCGCTTCGACCACCGCTCCCCGTTCAACACCGGCAAACATCGTATCCCCCGCATCGCCGACCGGTCGGGCGCGTTTTGCGCCCAGCCAATGCATGCGGCGTCCAGGCATGGTGCGCGCCAGCACGAACATCGGCAGCCAGGCAGGGTTTTCCCGCAGGTCCGTCAGATAGGTCGGAATGCGCACGGCGATGCGCCGCAACAGGCTGCCGTTGCGCGCAATGGCCTCTAGACTGGCCGTGCCGGATTTGTCGGGAGTTGGAAGGTTCATTGGGTCCTCGGCTATGAGAGGCGACACCGATGCCGCATCAGTGTTCATCACTCGGCATGACCCAAACCCAATTCACCCGCTTGGGCCGGAAGCTAACCTCGCGCCAGATTTTGTGCAATGCACAATGAACAGAGCAGGTGCAAAAAATCACCTCGGGGAGCGGCGTTCCCGTTTCGCCGGCGCCATCCAGATCTCGGCGTCGAGCCGCTTTGTCGCGAGGCCGCGGGCGATGGCCTCGGCGCTGCCGGCACTCTTGGCTGAGGCCGCGGCCTGACGCTTGCTGATCAGCAATCCGTCGGCCAAGGCGCGGTTTGCGGAAAAGACGCGCGCCAGGAACGGTATGCGGCTGCCGCGCGCCCGCGAAAACCGTGCCGCCATGGTTTGCCTGGCCGTATGGTCGACGACCGCGTCGATCCAGCCCTCCATCAATCGTGCGCCCGGCTCCAGGAGCAGCAGCCAGTCCCCCTTGGCTTGCCGGATCCCCGTGGCGATGCCGCCCGTCACGTAGTGACAGCCGGCATGCTCGGCCACACGATGCGTCTGGTCGGTAGAGCCCGTGTCACAGACGATGACGTCACGCACCACGCCCTCGACCGCGCCGCCAATCAGCGAGGCGAGCGTGCGGGTAAGCCCTTCCTCGTCATTGCAGGTTTCGATGAGAACACTGAGCATCGTTAGCCGATAGCGGAAAGCGCGGCATAGCGCCAGTTATCCAGCGAACCGTAAAAAGTTCTTGCTTTGTTCTCACCAACAAAATAGGAATAATTTCATGAACAGAGCGATTCGACACAACACGGACAGTCCCTGGGAGCGGGCGAAGATGGAACAGATCGTGCGCGCCGACATTGCAGCTTTCGGAGCTGGACGGGCCGAGATGGCCAATGCGATGATCGAGCAGAGTGGCGTGCGTGTCCGGCCGGACCGCAACCGCGGCAGATCGGCGGGCATCAATCCGTCCGGCCGGTTCGAGCCGGTCAGCCGGCATGTTTTCGACGATGGCTGGAATTCGCTGGAAGAACTGCCGCCCTTCAAGACCGAAGTGCAGGTCGAGAAGCCGCGCACCATCATCACCCGCAACGAATCGCCCGATATCTCCTTCGATCGTTCGATCAACCCTTATCGCGGTTGCGAGCATGGCTGTGTGTATTGCTTTGCCCGGCCGACACACTCGTTCATGGGCCTGTCGCCGGGTCTGGATTTCGAATCCAAGCTGTTCGCCAAGCCAGATGCGGCGCGCTTGCTCGACAAGGAGCTGTCGAAGGACGGCTACCAGCCGCGAACGATCGCCATCGGCACCAACACCGACCCCTACCAGCCGATCGAGAAGCAATACAGGATCATGCGCGAGATTCTCGAAGTGCTGGAAGCGCGCGGCCATCCGGTCGGCATCGTCACCAAGTCCGCTTTGGTGGTGCGCGACATCGATATCCTGTCGCGCATGGCTGAGCGGGGGCTGGCCAAGGTGGCGCTGTCGGTAACGACGCTCGATCGCATGCTGGCGCGCACCATGGAGCCGCGGGCTTCGACGCCGACCAAGCGGCTGGAGGCGATCCGGCAGCTTTCGGATGCCGGCATTCCGGCGTCGGTCATGGTGGCGCCGATCATTCCCGGGCTGACCGACCCGGAGATGGAACGCATCCTCGATTCGGCACGCGCCGCCGGCGCGCGCGAGGCGGGCTATGTCGTGCTGCGCCTGCCGCTGGAGGTCAGCCCGATCTTCAAGGATTGGCTGCTGCGCCACTATCCCGATCGCTACCGCCACGTGATGTCGCTGATCCGCTCGATGCGTGACGGCAAGGACTACGATTCGGAATGGGGCAAGCGCATGAAGGGTGCCGGTCCCTATGCCTGGCAGATCGGCCGGCGCTTCGAGATCACAGCCAAGCGGCTCGGCCTCAATGCCGAACGGCGCACATTGCGGACCGACCAGTTCGTTGCTGCTGCCAAAGACCAATTGCAGCTGACGCTGCTTTGAGAATGCAATTCACTGCGGCGGCTTGGTCTGCCGCGGCACAGGAATCCCGTCCGGCCTGCCCCGGCCTGCAGACGGTGCCCTCCCGGTCCGGCGCCCCACCAACCCGGAGGGACTTGCGGAGAATCGGAACCGATGCGAACCTCGCCGCAACATGGCTCGCGCGCGTTCTGATTCTCCGCCTCTCTTTGAGATCATCGAGAAGCCCGACTTCTCCTTCGAGACGAAGGCGATGGCCGACGGCCTGTGGCCAGTTGCGGGCATGGACGAGGCCGGCCGCGGTCCCTTGGCCGGACCGGTGGTGGCCGCTGCGGTAGTGCTCGATCCCGCCAACATTCCGGACGGACTGGACGATTCCAAACGCCTCACTCATTTGCAGCGTGAGGCCCTGTTCCTGAGCATTCTCGGCTCCGCGCAGGCGGTCTCAATGGCCTCGATCAGCGCTGAGGGCATCGATGGCAGCAACATCCTCAAGGCAAGCCTGGAGGCGATGCGCCGTGCCCTGATCGGGCTGTCGGTTCAACCGAAGCTCGCGCTCGCCGACGGGCGCGACGTGCCGCCGGGCCTGCCCTGCGCGGGGCGCGCGCTGATCAAGGGCGACCAGCGTTCGCAATCGATCGCCGCCGCCTCGATCGTCGCCAAGGTGATGCGCGACCGCATGATGTGCGGCTGCGGCAACCATCACGACCGCTATGGCTTCGAGTCCCATATGGGCTACGCCACGGTCCGCCATCGCACGGCGATCGAGGCCCATGGTCCCGTGGCACGGCTGCACCGCGTGTCGTTTGCGCCGTTCAGATTGGGCGGGGTGGAAGTGATTGAGGAAGAGAGCCTCGTCGGGCTCGATTGAGCCGAGCGGCAGCTGATCTCCCCCCTCGAGGGGGAGATGTCGCCGAAGGCGACAGAGGGGGTCGGCTCGACTGGGCACGACGCCATTCTTCAGCAAAGATGAGGTCAGCGCTTCACGCGCGGCGACCCCCTCTGGCCTGCCGGCCATCTCCCCCTCAAGGAGGGAGATTACGCGCTCGACCGCCTTCGCCAATCTGGTTTTCCACAGCAAAAAAGCCGCCAGGTTGCCCGGGCGGCTTTGATCGTATCGGGTCTGCGAAGGCCTAGTTCAGTTTCGACTTCACGTCCGCAAGCGAAGCCTTGAACAGGTCGGCACCCGCCTTGGCGTCGATCTTGCCGGCGAGCAGCGTGCGTGCTGCCTCGACGGCGATATCGACGGCGCTGGCGCGGACTTCGCTGATGGCGTCACGCTCGGCCTGGCCGATCTTCTGTTCGGCAAGCGCGGTGCGCCTGACGACATAGTCCTCGGTCTTCTTGTGCGCCTCGGCTGCAAGCATGTCGGCTTCGCGCTTGGCGGCAGCGACGATGGCCGCGGCCTCCTGCTCGGCTTCCTTGCGCTTGCGCTGGTACTGGCCGAGCAGCTGCTGGGCCTCCTCGCGCAGCCGGCGCGCTTCGTCCAGCTCATTGCTGATCCTGTCGGCGCGGGCGTCGAGCGCCTTGGCGATCATGCCAGGCACCTTGATGTAGACGGCAACGCCCAGGAAGATGATGAGGGCTATCGTAGCCCAGAGCGTCGCGAGAGATGTGTAATCCATGATGCGCTCCCTTACCGGGCGACGGATTTGACCGCGGCCGCGATCTCGGCCTTGCTGGCCTTGCCGCCGACCAGGGCCTCGACGATCGCCGAAGCGGTGTCCTCGGCGATGCTGCCGACTTCCTTCATGGCATTGGCCTTGATGGAAGAAATGCGGGCTTCGGCCTCGCCAAGCTTCGCGTCGAGCGCGGCCTCGACCTTCTTGCGTGCGGTCTCGGCCTCGACCTTGGCCGCATCGTTGGCCTGCTGGCCGATCGCGTTGGCCTTGGTCTTGGCTTCCGCCAGTTCCTGCTCGTAGGCAGCAACGGCGGCGTCGGCCTCGCCCTTCAACTTGGCTGCCTGATCGAGATCCTGCGTGATGCGATCGTTGCGGACATCGATGATGCCCCCGACGCGCGGCATCACAACCCGCTTCAGGAAGAGGTAGAACAGCCCGAAGGTGATTGCCAGCCACAGAAGCTGCGACGGGAACGTCGCCGGATCGAATGGCGGAAACGTACCATGCGCTTCGGCAGGCACGCTGGTGCCGGAATGCGTGTCGCCTTCCGTCGCGGCATGGCTGGTATCGGCTGATGGCGCGGACTCTTGCGCGAAGGCAGATGTCACGAACATGGACTATCCCCGAAATTCAGGCCCGCCGCTTGCGCGGCCGGCCTGTCCAATCTTCTCACGGCTTAGCCAAGGTGAGGCTCAGCCAAACAGGGCCAGAAGCGCGATGAGAAGCGAGAAGATGCCCAGAGCTTCGGTCACGGCGAAGCCGAAGATCAGACGGCCGAACTGGCCATCAGCAGCCGACGGATTGCGCAGAGCGCCCGCCAGGTAGCTGCCGAAGATGTTGCCGAGGCCAATGCCCGCGCCACCCATGCCCAGGCAAGCGATGCCGGCGCCGATGTACTTTGCTGCTTCTGCGTCCATTTGTTCAACTCCTTTGGATCTAAAAATTCCGTTGCGATTTCATCCGGCGCCAATGCTGGAAACTCTTGGGCCGGAAACTTTTGCTCAGTGCCCGGGATGCAGGGCGTCGTTGAGATACATGCAGGTCAACACGGCAAACACGTAGGCCTGCAGGAAGGCGACCAGCAGTTCCAGTGCCGTCAGCGCCACCGCCATTGCCAGCGGCAGGATCGAACCGGCGACGCCAACCGCGCCGAGCGCGCTCAGGCTGACGACGAACCCAGAGAACACCTTCAGCGTAATGTGGCCGGCGAGCATGTTGGCGAACAGACGAACCGAGAGGCTGACCGGGCGCGACACGAAGGAGATCACCTCGATCAGCACCACCAGCGGCAGCAGGAACACCGGCACGCCATGCGGCACGAACAGCTTCAGGAAACCGAAACCATGCTTCATGAAGCCGTAGACAACCACGGTTGCGATCACCAGCACGGCAAGGCCGAAGGTGACGATGATGTGGCTGGTGACGGTGAAGAAATACGGGAACAGGCCGAGCAGGTTGGCGACCAGCACGAACATGAACAGCGAGAACACAAGAGGGAAGAACTTCATGCCCTGCGTACCGGCGGCATCGCGCAACATGTTGCCGACGAACTCATAGGCCATCTCGGAGACCGACTGAAGGCGGCCGGGAACCAGGCTGCGGCTCGACGTCGTGAGAAACAGAAACGCCGCCGCCGCGACCACGGTCGCGACCATGAACAGCGCCGAATTGGTGAAAGACAGGTCGTAGCCGCCGATGTCGATCGGAATCAGCTTGTTGATATGGAACTGGTGGATCGGATCGACCTTGTCAGCTGCCACGTTCAAACCCCGTCAATGCCGCGTACGGCCTCGTTACCATTACCGCCATGAAGCGCGGTCATTTCTTGTCGTCTTGGTCACGGCGCGATTTATCGCCCTGTCCGAATTCTGCCACAACGCCCGCGGAACGCATCACATTGAGCACGCCGGCGCCAAAACCAAGCAGCAGAAACACGATCAGACCCCATGGCGATGTTCCCGCCAGACGGTCGATGATCCAGCCGATGCCGGCACCCACCACCACCCCGGCGATAAACTCGCTGGAGAGTTTGAGCGCCTGGCCATAACCGGCCACACTGCCCGCTTTCGCGTCGTCTTTCCCCTCGAGCCGGTCCGGCCGCCTTGTCGCGAGCGATGCTTCAAGGTCACGCCGGCGGCGCTCAAGATCGTCGTCGCGGATGTCGGGTTCATGCTGCTTGCCGCGGCCGGTTTCTCCGGTTCCGCCTGGCCCATTCTTGTCGGCCATCGCAACCCCCCTGCCCGGTCAGACCGTCACCGTCCGTCCGCTTTTAAAGTCGCCGGCAACATAGTTAGAGGGTTTGCGCCCGTCAAGCCACGGGCGGAAGTTCATTGCCATGTATTTTAGGCAGCAAAATCAATGGATTAGAAAGGTGCGACATCGTGCCCGCCGAGATGATGGGGATACGTTGCGCGAATCCCCCGGGCAATGGCTCTTCGATCGACTGCGCGCCGCGCCAAAGATCAACCGCTGTAGCGCGCTCAGCTCCAGCCGCCGCCATAGGTACGATAGAAGATATGCAGGCCGATCTTGGTCATCTTCTGCATCGTGCGTGCCCAGCCGGGATGGACATATTGGGCGTAGTAGTGGGTCGACGATCCGACCTCCGGGATGAAGATCTTGCCGGCGGTGACGGCCATGGCGATATCCTGGGCGGTCTTGTAGGCGACGGGACTGTCGATACGCTTCTTCCTGCCGTCGCAGGCGAAGGAGAACTGGCAACGGTTGAACCAGTTGTCGTTCTGGTAGACCACGCCGCAGATCGAATTCGGATAGGTCGGGTTGCGGACGCGATTGAGGATGACTTGGGCGACGGCGGCCTGACCACGTATGGATTCGCTTCTCGCCTCGAAATAGATGCCATTCGCCAGGCATGCCTGTTCCGGTTTGGAGAAGACACTGGCGGGCAGCGGGTTCTGGATCCACGAATGATCGCCCTTGGCCATCGGCGGAATGAAGCGGCCGTCGTTGGGCTGCTCGTCCTGAAGCAGGGCTTCGAAGGGCGACGCCTTGGCGTAGTCGGGCTCGGACTGCGCATAGGCGGTCGCCAGCACGTCCGGATGGTCGTTGTTGACCAGTGCGGCAAGCATTGCCGGCACGCCGGGATCCGGCTTCTTGTCCTCGCGCGCATGGAATGCCGCGGCGATCTGGATTTCCTTGCCTTTGATCTGCGGCTTGGCGAAAGCCATCTTCAGGCCGCTGTCCATGCTGGGCCGCAGCAAGGAGGAGGTGCGCTCGAAGATCGAGCCGGCATTGAAATTCTTCGGCGGTGCAACGGGAGACATCTGGACGATGCGGCCCTTCTTCTCGGCGCGCACGACGCGATCCTCATCGGGCGTCGCGCTTACCTTGCCGCCCTTGCCGCGAAACGACACGCTGCCAACACCTGCCAGGTGGACACCCGATCCAGAGATGGAGCCGGTGACATCGGAATCGACAAAGGGCATCTCGGCCGCATGGGTCGAGCCGGCAATGGATTTCTCGACATAAGAATTCCAGCGAGTATTCGACGCTTCGAGACCGGAAACGAGGCTCGTCATGTCCTGGTAGGCGGCGACGGTCGGAAAGCCGATCCAGATGCCGAGACCGATGACCAATGGGGACAGAAAGCCACGCCTCTCACCGGCGGCGGCAGCAAGCCGCTTCAACACACGTCGATGCACGGAACTCTCTCCAGGAACGCTACTGACCCCACTGGAGAGCAAAATGATGCATTAACCTTGATGGGACGTTAACAGGTTCGATCGGGTTTTCCCGGTCGGTCCGAGGTCGTGGTTCCGAAGTCGGGCGGTTTTGCGGCCGAAGTCAGGCCGGCCGCAGGAAGATCGGCCAGGCGATCAGCGCGCAAATGGCGGCAGATAGCCAGACTCCGGACCATGACCAGAGGTGCAAGAGCCCCGGAATGGCCACCGGCACCAGGAAGAAGCCTATGAAAACGAAGCTGTTGGCAAGGCTGAGCGCGGTTCCGACATGGCCGGCACCTGCAAGCGTGGCAAGCTCGGTATAGGCGACGCCGTGCCAGGCGGAGACCGAGACTCCTGCGACAATAAGGACAACGGGAAGGACCGCCATCGAGAAGAACTGGCCGCCTGGTATGGCGGGACTGGCCAGAACCAGCAGCCAAAGCACCCCAAAGGCAAGCGCGCTGAGCGCACTGCAAAAGCGAAGGAACTGGCGGCGGTTGCCGTGGCGGTCGGTGAAGCGGCCGCTCCAGATGCGCATGACCATGGCGCCGATCTGCACGGCGGCGAGACTCGCACTGATCGCTGCCGTTCCCAGACCGACGAAGTCGTGCAGGAACACGGAGGCGAAGGTGAGCACAGCCACTTGCGGAAAGCAGAGTAGGCCGATGGCTGTGGCGATACGCCAGACCTCGATGTTACGCAGCGGCGCCGGTCCGGCGATCGCCGCAGCGAGATGGCCCTCGCCCGCCTTCGGCGGCTCGTGCAGCCAGCGCCACGCAAACAGGGCAGAGAGGGCAGATGCAGCCGCCAAGGCCCCGAACACCGCGGCAAAGCTGAAAGCCAGGGCAAGCGAGGGCAGAACGAGCGCACCAAGGCCGCCGCCAAGCGGCACCGCCGTCTGCCTGATGCTCATGGCAAAGCCGCGCTCGTTTTCCCGAAACCAGCCCATGATGGCGCGGCCGCTCGAACCGTTGACGCTGCCGCCGAGCAGTCCTGTGATGAGCAGGCTCGCGCAGAGTAGCGTGACGCCGGGAACACCGGTCCTTGTCGGCACAACCAGCATAGCCATGACCAGGAGCCACACAGCCGTGGCGCCAAGCCCGATCAGAAGCACGCGGCGATCGCCCCAGCGGTCGGTGAGCAGGCCCCATGGCAGTTCGCTGAGCGCGACCCCCAGCCCGAGAAGGCCGAGTGCCAGGCCGAGTTCGGCATTGCTTAGGTGATAGCCCTGACGAAGCACGACCGCCGTTGCCGGTATGCCGGCGAAAGTGGCCGAGAAGCTGGCATTGGCGGCAACGCCGAGGCCGAGAACCTTCCAGCGATGGCTGGGCTTGAATGCCCTCGCGGCGGAGCCGGTATCTTCCAGGAGCTCCTGCGGCTGTCGGTCGGTGCAATTGACAATGGCGGACATGATTTCATTCCCGTGCTGGGCCAGTGGTGGCCTTGACGGTCTGTCTCTAGCGCCATATTTTCATCCTTAAAATCAGGAACTTTTAAACTTACCATCCTGAAAAGCAGGACTAAAAATATGCGACGCGTGACATTCGACCTCGACGTCCTCCGCAGTTTCGTCACCGGCATGGAGCTGGGCAGCTTCGCCAAGGCGGCCGATCGGCTTGGCCGGTCGACGTCGGCGGTCAGCGCGCAATTGAAAAAACTGGAAGAACAGGCGGCGACGCCGATCTTCCGCAAGTCGGGGCGCGGCCTCGCCTTGACCGAGGCGGGCGAGACCATGCTCGGCTATGCGCGCCGGCTGATCGAGCTCAATGACGAAGCGGCATCCGCCATCCACGACGTCGAGCTGGAAGGCTGGGTAAGGCTTGGCCTGCAGGAGGATTTCGGCGAGGCAGTGTTGCCTGACGTGCTCGGCCGCTTTGCCCGCGCCCACCCCAAGGTCAAGATCGAAGCCAGGATCGCGCGCAGCCACGACCTTGTTGAACGGATCCTGTCAGGCAGTCTCGATATCGCGCTCGCCTGGCACAGTGGCGAGACGCTGCCCTACAGTGAACACGTCGCCGATGTGCCGATGCGTTGGATCGGCCCGGCAAAGCGCATCGAGACCAGCCTGCGCGACAGTGAGCCACTGCCCCTGGTGGCGCTCGAAGCGCCATGCCTTTTGCGCACGGTTGCAACCGAAACGCTCGACCGCGCCGGCCTGCCTTGGCGGATGGCCTTTTCCAGCCCGAGCCTTGGCGGCATCTGGGCAGCGGTTGCGGCGGGGCTGGGGCTGACGATCCGCACCGACATCGGCCTGCCGGCCAGCGTCAGCGCGATGACGCCGGAGATCGCCGGATTGCCGGCGCTGCCCAAGATGGCGCTGTTCCTGCATCGCAAGGATGCCGACGCCGAGCCGGTGGTGGCCCGCCTTGCCGATATATTGCTGGATGCAGCGCGGCAGGCGCTGCCCGAAAATGCGCGGGCCAACGACAACGGTTTGCGCAACGTGGCGTGATCACCAGACGGGCGCCGACGCTCAACTGCGTTTCTTGGCCCTGCCAGCGAATGGGTTGTCCGACGTTCGCAACGCGATTCGGATCGGCACGCCGGGAATGTCGAAGGCTTCGCGCAGGCTGTTGGAGAGATAGCGGACATAGGACTGCGGCATCGCATCGGGCCGCGAGCACTGGACGACGAAACCCGGCGGCCGGGTCTTGGCCTGAGTGACATATTTGATCTTCAACCGGCGTCCTGCGACCGCAGGCGGCGGATGATGCGCCAGGATGCTTTCCAGCCAGCGGTTGAGCTTGCCGGTCGAGACGCGGCTGTTCCACACCTTGTGGGTCCTGATGACGGCATCCATCAGCTTGTCGAGACCGCGGCCGGTCTCGGCCGATACGGGTACGGCCTGGAGGCCGCGCGCCTGGGGAAGAAGCCGCTCCGTCTTTTCGCGCAGTTCCGCCAGAAGCTCCTGGGGATGGTCGATCAGATCCCATTTGTTGAAGGCGATCACCGGCGCGCGACCTTCGCGGATGATCAGGTCGGCGATCTGCAGATCCTGTTTCTCGAAGGGAATGGTGGCGTCGAGCACGATGATGACGATCTCGGCGAAGCGGATGGCGCGCAGGCCGTCCTGCACCGACATCACTTCCAGCTTCTCGTGGATCCTGGCCTTGCGGCGCATGCCGGCCGTGTCGAACAGTTTCAGGCGGCGGCCATGCCAATCCCAGTCGACGGAGATGGAATCACGGGTGATGCCGGCTTCCGGTCCGGTGAGCAGCCGTTCTTCGCCGATCAGCGCGTTGATCAATGTCGACTTGCCGGCATTGGGACGACCAACGACGGCGATGCGCATCGGCTTGGTATCGTCATAGCTGTGCTCGGCATCCGGATCGGCGATATCCTCGCCGATCAGAACCTCGCCGGCAGCGACTTCTTCGTCTTCGCCGTCCTCATCTTCGCCGAAAGCACGCGCTTCGCCGAGCGCTCCGATCACGGCATCGCGCAAATCGGGCATGCCCTGGCCATGCTCGGCCGAAACCGGGATCGGTTCGCCAAGGCCGAGTTCCCAGGCCTCCAACATGCCGCCCTGGGCGCCCTTCGCCTCGGCCTTGTTGGCGACCAGCACCACCGGCTTGCCGGACTTGCGCACGATCTCGGCGAAGGTCCTGTCGTCAGGCAACAGGCCGGACTTGGCATCGATGGTGAAGAAGATCAGGTCGGCCTCGCGGATGGCAATCTCGGTCTGCGCGCGCATGCGGCCCGGCAAGGTCGAGGCGCCCGCATCCTCGAAGCCGGCGGTGTCGATGACATCGAAATGCAGGTCGTAGAGCTTGGCGGCATGGACGCGACGGTCGCGGGTGACGCCCGGCGTGTCGTCGACAAGCGCCAGCTTCCTTCCCACCAGCCGATTGAAAAGAGTCGATTTGCCGACGTTAGGTCTGCCGATGATGGCGACTTTGAAGGTCACGACGCACTGCCCGACCCGCGGATCAGCTCGGACATCAACGTTGCGCGCTCGCGGGTGTTGCGCGGGGCGCCGTCATCTGCGGCGATCTGGTCGAACAGCTTTAGCGCATCCTGGGCCTTGCCTTCCTTCCAGGCGGAAAGGCCGAGCGCCTCGCGCGCCGTGTGGCGAAGCGTGTTGGTGTCGGCTGTGAGCGCCTCGACACGGCTGGAGACGTCGGCGAAGGAGCCATGGTCGACAAGCAAGAGTGCTGCCCGCAGGCGCGCCATGTCGCGAATGCCCTGGGGGATGGCGGTGTCGGCGGCGACCTCGTCGAAATCCTTGATGGCGGCGGGGACGTCGCCCTTGTTCGCCTTGACGGTCGCGCCGCGCATGCGGGCAAGCAATGGATAGGCGCCGTAGCCATCCTTCTCCAGTTGATCGAGCGCGGTCAGCGCTTCGTCGTTCTTGCCGTCATTGGCCAGCTTCAGCGCCTGCGAGAACGCATCGCCGGAGCGGTTGGCACGCGTCTCGTCCCAATAGCGATAGCCGACGAAGGCGGCGGTGCCGAGCACCACGAGGATCGCGAGGACAAGCAAGGCGGGACCGAAGCGGTCCCAAAGCGCCTGCGCCTGGTCGCGACGCATCTCGTCGTTGACTTCACGGATAAAACTGTCGTCGGACATCGATCAAAACCATTCCTGCCCGGTCGGGCCTTTGTCAGCCCGCGTTTTAGCGAAATTTTGTCGGCATGGAAGGGGTTCAACCGGAAAATCGCCCATTCCCTAGGGCAAACGGATGTTTGCCCCGGGCAAGCAGCCGAAAAGGCCAATCGCACCCGCGCCACATTTCGGGGATAGCCGGCTTCTAGACGTCCCCCAGAGTGCAGCTCAAAAGAGTGCAACTCAGAAGAGTGCAGATCAGATTGCCGATGTACCGTCCGTTCCGTGTTGTTGCGTTTTCCCTCGCTGCGCTTGCCACTGCCGGTGGGGCTTTGGCCGATCCGCCCGCGCCAACAACGCCGGCAAAGCCCAAGCAGGTCGTCATCATCTCGTTCGACAGCGCCCGCGACATTTCGCAGTGGAAGCGCAGCCGGGCACTGGCGCAGCGCACCGGCGCGCACTTCACCTATTTTCTCTCCTGCGTCTTCCTGCTGTCGCCGGAGACGCGCAAGGAATACACGGCACCCGGCAAAAGCGCCGGCAAATCCAACATCGGCTTTGCCGCGTCGAAGCAGGAAGTCACCGAGCGGCTCGAGCAGATCGGGCTTGCCGCGCAGGAAGGCCACGATATCGCCAGTCATGGCTGCGGCCATTTCGACGGCAAGGACTGGAGCAAGACGGACTGGCTGAAAGAGTTCAGTTCGTTGGAGCACATTCTCGAGAACGCCTATGCGATCAACGGCATTGCGCCCGAACCCGAGCGCTGGCGCGACTTCGCGCGGCATGCGGTGGTCGGCTTTCGCGCGCCGTATCTGTCGGCGAACAAAGCCCTATACGAGGCGCTGCCGGCGGCCGGCTATCAGTTCGACGCGAGCGCCGTCTCGCAGGGCCCTGCCCGGCCGGTGGTCGGCAACGGCATCATGCACTTTTCGCTGCCGCAGATTCCAGAGGGACCGACGTCACGGCCCGTCATCGCCATGGACTACAATCTCTATGTCAGGCATTCCGGCGGCTTCGAGCGGCCAAGCATGACGGACGAGTTCGCGAACCGCACCTATGACGCCTTCCGCGCCGCCTTCGACAAGCAGTATGCGGGCAAGCGCATTCCGCTGGAGCTCGGCTTCCATTTCGCGCTGATGAATGACGGCGCCTATTGGAGCGCGCTGGAGCGCTTTGCCGGCGAAGTCTGCGTCAAGGCCGATGTGGAATGCATCAGTTTTCGCGACTATGTCTCGCGCCAGGATGCTACCCAGAAGCAGGATTCGGTTGGCGGCTGAGCCGCCAACCCGATTCGGTTTCCAACCTCGGCTTTTAGCCCGGATATCTCACACAGTTGAAGTGCATCGGGGCTCCGAATCAAGGAAAATGCTTCTGCGACAAAGACTTACCTTGAGCAGAGGTATTCCC
>NZ_JAMYQF010000062.1:0-34792 GCF_040320745.1 Mesorhizobium sp. M0621
CCATCACTACGACCCCGCATCGCAAATCACTCCCGTTGTCAGACGAAAGTGAATCACAAAACAAAGCCAAACGCGACTTTTGCAGCAGCCTGCTAAAGCGGCTTCATGCCGTCTTGTCGCTAATAGCCTTTCGCAGGAAGCCTCCGGCCTTGCCGAGAGCCGCGCGTGCTTCCTCGACGCCCATGCCGGTGATCGTCACCAGGATCGCCAGCTTCACATCGTTGCCGGTCTGGCCGAGCACCTTTTTTGCCTGTCGCGCCGTACAGCCGGTCGTCTGCATGACGATCCTGATCGCCCTGGCGACAAGCTTCTTGTTCGACGGGTAAAGGTCGACCATCAGGTTCTGGTAGCTCTTGCCGATGCGGATCATCGAGGCGGTGGTCAGCATGTTGAGCACCAGCTTCTGCGCGGTTCCAGACTTCAGCCGGGTCGAGCCGGTGAGCACTTCCGGGCCGACGACCGGCGAGATGGCGATGTCGGCGATGCCGGCAATGGTCGAGGCCGGATTGCACGAAAGCGCGACCGTGGTTGCGCCCATCTGTTTTGCATAATTCAATCCACCGATGACGTAGGGCGTGCGCCCGCTGACTGCGATGCCGACCACAACGTCGTCTGATGTGAGCCCGATGTCCTGCAATGCCTTGGCGCCCATTTTCGGGTCATCCTCGGCGCCTTCCGTCGACCGCACCAGGGCGTCGGGACCGCCGGCAATCAGGCCGACCACCATGCCTTCGGGCACACCAAAGGTGGGCGGACACTCCGATGCATCGAGAACGCCAAGCCGGCCGCTGGTGCCGGCGCCCATATAGACAAGCCGCGCGTCTTTCTGGAAGGCAAGCACGATACGGTCCACCGCAGCTGCGATTTCAGGCAGGACCTTTTCGACGGCCGCCGGGACGGCCCTGTCCTCATCGTTGATCTTGCGCAGCACGTCGATGGTCGGCAGCAGGTCGATGTCCATCGTCCGAGGGTTCCGGCCCTCGGAAACCAGCCGGTCCAGCTCGGACATCAACCCATGCTCGGTCATCCCAATGCTTTCAAAACCATGCGGCACAGCCGATGAGCATAGCTCGCCGACCGGCACCAGCACACACGGACCACCACGGAGCCCGTCGTCGCGCCCCTGTTTTCATTTGTTAACTTTCTAGAATTGGATATTCATGCCGTCAACAGAAATTTGGAATATTTTATTCCTTCACGGACAAGACGCTATCGCTTGCAGCAGGACCTTTTGGCAAGGATGATCGCGCCCGACACCGCGTCGCCATCAGCGGGCTTCAGGCGGCGCCGAACATCGGGGGAGAGCCAGGGTTCGAGCGGGCTGGCGAGGCCGCCCAACAAGGTCACACGGGGCGCGCCTTTTTCGAACAGCACGCGCACCAGCGTGTCGATCTGCTCGGCCGCACTTTGCACGATGCGCCGCCCGACAGGGTCGCCCTGGTCGGCATGGCGCATCACCATCGGCGCCAGGGCCGCATAGTCCGTGGCGCTGGCGCGGTCCATCCAGGCGACGGCTTCCATCGGATCACCTTCGAAACGCTGCATCACTTCCGCCAGAAGTGCGGTCCGCTCATGCCGGCCGTCATGGGCGCGCAAGGCCAGTTGCACGGCTTTCAGTCCAAGGTCGGCGCCGCTGCCCTCGTCGGAGATCGGAAAGCCGTAGCCGCCGACACGCAGGTCACGGCCGTCGACAAAGCCGAGGCCGATCGAGCCCGTTCCGGCGATCACGATGGCGCCGTCCTGACCGGAATGCGCGCCAAGGCAGGCGCCGACGCCGTCGCTGACAAAATCGATGCTGGCAAAGGGATGCGCAATCGTCCGCAATGCCTCCAGCGCGCCCTTGCGGCCGATGCCGGCAAGGCCGATGCCTGCGTGGGTCCGGGCGATCTCCGCAGCCCCGAAGCCCGCCTCTTCGACCGCCGTGCCAAACGCTTTCGCGACCGACGCCCAGGCGGCGTCGATGCCGAGCCGCGTCGTTGCCGGGCCCGACAGTCCTTGTCCCAGCACGGTTCCATCCGAGTCCTCGATGCGGGCGCGACAGCCGCTGCCGCCGCCGTCGACGCCGAGAAAATGGCGCCCCGGGCTCATGCGCTCAGCCGCTCGATATCGGCGCCGCACAGGCGCAGCTTGTGGTCCAGTTGCTCATAGCCGCGGTCGAGGTGGTAGACCCGGTTGATGATGGTTTCGCCTTCGCAGACAAGCGCCGCCAGAACCAGCGACACTGAAGCGCGCAGATCGGTGGCCATCACCTGCGCGCCATGCAGCTTCGCGCCGCCGCGCACCAGCGCCGTGGTGCCCTGCAGTTTGATGTTGGCGCCGAGCCGCATCAGTTCGGCCACATGCATGAAGCGGTTCTCGAAGATGGTTTCACGCAGCAGCGACGCGCCCTCGGCGCAACACATCAGCGCCATGAACTGCGCCTGGAGATCGGTCGGAAACCCCGGATAGGGTTCGGTGGTGAGATCGACAGCCTTGAGCGGCCTATCGCGCGAGACGATGAGCCCGCGGTCGCCGGGCCAGACGCTGACGCCGGTGGCCTCCAGCAATTGCACCACCGAGGCCATATGCTCGAGCCGGGCATGGGTCAGTTCCAGCTGACCGCCGGTGATGGCAGCGGCGATGGCATAGGTGCCGGCCTCGATTCGGTCCGGGATGATATCGTGCATGGCCGCATGCCAGCTCGTGTCGCCGGCAATCAGGATGCGGTGCGTTCCGGCACCCTCGATGCTGGCACCCATGGCGTTGAGGCAAGCGGCAAGATCAGCCACTTCGGGCTCGCGCGCCGCGTTGAGGATCTCGGTTTCCCCCTTGGCCGTGGTCGCCGCCATCATGGCAGTTTCCGTCGCGCCGACCGAAGGCGAACTCAAGACGATGCGCGTGCCGGTCAGCCCGTTCGGCGCCGATGCGACGATCGAGCCGTTCTCGATGGCGATCCTGGCGCCCAGTGCGGCGAGTGCTGAGACATGCATGTCGACCGGCCGCGCGCCGATCGCGCAGCCGCCAGGCAGCGAAACCCGGGCATGACCGAAACGGGCCAGCAGCGGCGCCAGCACCAGCACCGTCGCCCGCATCTTTCGCACCGTGTCGTAGGAGGTCTCCTTGGATACGGCGGCACTGGTGTCGATCATTGCTGCATGCGCCGACCGCGTTACTTCGGCGCCATGAAGCCGCACCACGCCGAGCATGTTTTCGACATCGGTCACATCAGGCAGGTTGGTCAGTTCGAGCGGGTAGGGGCTGAGCAGCGCGGCTGCTATCTGCGGCAAAGCCGCGTTCTTGGCGCCGGATATGGTGACCGCGCCTTCCAGTCTTTGTCCGCCGATGATCCGCAATCTGTCCATGGGCTGAAACCTTGTGTGAGGAGGCGAGAATTAATTCTGCGTTCTTGGCTGTCAATCGGAATTGGAATATTTTATTCCTTTTGCCGTCACCTGAAAGCGCGAGGGAATCCGTGTCAGTTCTGAACAGGATCAATGCGAAGCTCGACGGCATGGCGCCTGGCGATCGTGAGATCGGCCAGTACATCGTCGACAATCCCGACCAGATGCTGCGCCTGTCGACGGCGGCTCTTGCCGCCGAGATCGGACGCAGCCAGTCGAGCGTCGTCAAGTTCAGCCAGAAGCTCGGCTATGCCAGCTATCAGGAGCTCAAGCTCGCGGTCAGCGAGGCCAAGGCGCAGGAATGGCAGGTGCCAGCGGGCATGATCCACGGGTCGATCGAGGTCGGCGACAACTACCAGGTCATTTTGAAGAAGCTGATCGGCAGCAAGCTCCTGTCGATGCAGCGCACGGTCGCCGCCAACACCGAGCGCATCATCTCCAGGACGCTGGAATTGCTGGATGGCGCGCGCCGCATCCATCTGGTTGGCGTCGGCGCTTCCTCGCTGGTGGCGCGCGATTTCTCCTACAAGCTGATGAAGCTTGGGCGCAATGTCCTGCATGACAGCGACAGCCACATCCAGATGGCCAATGTCTCGACGCTCGGGCCCGGCGACGTGCTGTTCGCACTCTCCTATTCCGGCGCCAGCATCGAAACCTTGCGCATCGCCGAGCTTGCGTACAAGCGCGGCACGACCGTGATCGCGGTCACCGGCCTGCACGACAATCCGCTCAGCCGCGTCGCAGACATCTGCCTCTACACCATCGCCGATGAGGAGCGGGCGCGCTCGTCCTCGATCACCGCGCGCGATGCGCAGCTGGCGCTGACCGATTTGCTGTTCATCCTGCTGGTGCAGAAGCAGCCGGACGCCAACGATTATGTCCACAATAGCGAAGCGGCGGTTTCGGTGCTGAAGGCCGAGCGGTCTTCGTAGCGCCACAGGCGATAGTGGACCGCACAACGCCGGTCCTGCGGCCACCTGGCTCAACAACTGCAGCAATGCCCTTGCCTATCAGCCGCGAAGGCGCGACCCTGGCTGATCAGGCGAAACGCTTCCGCCGAAATCCGCAAGGAGAGAAAATCATGACATCCGATGTGGCCGTCATTGCAGGCGCTGGCGCTGGTCTGAGCGCCTCGCTTGCGCGCCTTCTCACCCGGGAAGGCTTTCGCGTGGTTCTGGCCGCCCGCAACGTCGAGAAGCTGAGCGCTCTGGTCGACGAGACCGGTGCGCTGGCCGTGGAGACGGATGTCGCCGACGCCGCATCCGTGGCCAAGCTGTTCGACGCCGCCGACAAGGCCGGCCCGCTGGCGCTTGTGGTGTTCAATGCCAGCGCGCGCACGCGCGGCCCGATCGCCGAACTCGATACCGAAGCGGTCAAACAGGCATTGCTGGTCGGCGCCTATGGCGGCTTCCTGGTCGGCCAGCAGGCGGCGCGTCGGCTCCTTGTCCGGGGTTCCGGATCGATCCTGTTCACCGGCGCCACCGCCAGTGTGAAGGGATTTTCCGGCTCGGCCGGCTTTGCCATGCCGAAGTTCGGCCTGCGCGGCCTGGCGCAGTCCATGGCCCGCGAACTCGCCCCGAGGAACATCCACGTCGCCCACTTCATCATCGACGGGGCGATCGAGCCGCCCGGTCAGCCCGGTGACCCGGACCGGCCGGACCGCCGCCTGTCGCCGGACGCCGTCGCCGAGGCCTATCACGCGATCCATCGCCAGCATCGCAGCGCCTGGAGTTCGGAGCTTGAGCTTCGGCCCTGGGTCGAGACGTTTTGACAATCCAGCGGATCAGCAGGGCGACCGCGTCGTGCAAGCCCTCGGTCAGTCGGCCTCAAACGCTTTCGAGATAGGTCTCGATCTCGAAATCGCTGACATTGAGCGCGAACGTGTTCAGCTCTTGCCGTTTGCAGGCAACGAAGGAGTCGCGCAGGATTGCCGGAAAGATCTCCGCCACATGCGTCCCGCCTTCAAAGGCGGCGATCGCGGACGCCCAGTCCGGCGGCAGCTTTGCCGGCGGAAGTCCTTGTCCATCGCTACCCGTCGGATCGCCAGGCGACAACTGTCTTTCAATGCCTGTCAGTGCTGCGCCCAGTATGGCGGCAAGCACCAGATATGGATTGGCGTCCGCTCCCGAAACCCGATGCTCGATACGGCGCGCACCGCTCGGGCCGCCGGGAATGCGGATCGCCACCATGCGGTTCTCATAACCCCAGGCGACCGCGGTTGGCGCATAGGATCGCGGGCGCAGCCTGCGGTACGAATTGAAATGTGGTGCGAATACCAGCGTGCTCTCGGCCATTGCCGCAAGCAGGCCACCGACCGCATGACGCATGATCTCCGAGCCCTGATCGGTGCCGTCGTCGAAAACGTTGCGCCCTTCAGCGTCGACCAGGCTGAAATGGACGTGAAAGCCGTTGCCGGCTCGGTCGCCGTAGGGCTTGGCCATGAAACAGGCGGCAAAGCCGTGCTTACGGGCAATGCCCTTCACCGTGCGTTTGAACAGCACCGCATCGTCGGCCGCCCGCAGGGCATCCGCGACATGGTTCAGGTTGATTTCGAACTGGCCGACACCGTTCTCGGCGATGGCCGTGTCGACGGGAATCCCTTGTGTCCGGCAGGCTTCATAGACGTCATGGATGAAGGATTCGAAATCGTCGATCTCATCGATCGACAGCGCCGCGTCGGAATCGAGACGGCGCCCGGTCACCGGCGAGACAGGTCCGACCGGCCGTTGCGACTGCGGATCGACGAGGTAGAATTCGAGTTCCGTTGCCGCGACCGGGGTCAGGCCCAAGGCCTTGTAGCGATCGAGGATGCGGGCCAGCGCCCGTCGCGGGTCGCCGAGATAGGGCGCGCCGCTTTCGTCGGCAAGCCAGAGCGGAATGAGCGCCGTCGGATGCGCCGTCCAGGCGACCGGGAGAATGCCGCGGCCCGTCCATTGGCACAGTCCATCGGCATCGCCGGTCGAGAACACCAGGGTGTTGCCTTCGATATCCTCGCCCCAGATATCGAGCCCGATCAGCGAATAAGGCATGCGCAGCTTGCCTTCCAGCGCCTTCCTTGCCTGCTCGACCGGAATGCGCTTGCCGCGCATGATGCCGTTGAGATCGCACACCGCCGCCCTCAGGCTCTGGATGTCGGTCCTGCTTTCAAGCCAGTTCAAAACGTCCGCAATTGCATCGCTCAATTTATAACCTCTGGTTTTTGAAGGTGCCGCAGCCTGCTCGGCTGCACTGTCCCTGGTAAAGATAGCTTGTGAGTTTTCGGAAAACGGACCTGGCTGTCGCCAAGGCCTTTTCCTTATTTTTTCAAGTCACTAGCTGGGATGTCGGGAGGCATTTCAAAACCAATTTCGCGATCTGCGATCGCAACATAGAGGCAAGAAGCCGGAAAGCCAAGGGGCATCGCCTGAATCCGCTCAAACGCCACGCGCATCAGTTTCTCGCCTTCGGGAATCTGGCCTGCTGCAGGATGTGAGCGGCGCCTTCATCGATATCGCGCACGATGGCCGCGCGGGCGCGCTCCGCATCTTGGGCCTCGATCGCCGCGACGATTTCCTCGTGATAGTCGATGTCGAGAATGGAGGCGAAATCATCCTCGAACCCCATGGCAAGGTTCCTGAGAAACGGCCCGACCTGCATCCATACAGTCTCGATCAGGAAGATCATCTGCTCGTTGCCGCAATGGCGATAGATCGAGAATTTGAAGTCGTGGTTCTTGCGCAGGTAATCGTCGATATCGCCCTTGCGGGCCGCCAGGGTCAGGTCGGTGCAGTGGCGTCGGATCGCTCGCAGATTGTTGCCGTTGATGCGTTTTGTCGCAAGTTCGGTCGCCGAGCCTTCGAGGATCGTGCGCACGGCGGTCAACTGCGAAAACCGTTCGGCCGAAATGACCGGCACTTCCACGCTGCCGTTCGGCATCGGGCTCAGCGCCCGCAATGCCTGAAGCCGCATGAAAGCGCTGCGCACCGGCATGTCGCTGGTGCCGAGTTCCTTGGCCAGCTTGCGTGAGGTCAGCTTCTGGCCCGGGGCGAACCGGCCCGACATCAGCGCCCGCACGAGTTCCAGATAGACTTTCTCATGCAGGGGAACGGTGTCGACGGCGGTCAAGCCGAATTGTGTTTTGTCGGCCATGGGCGGGGGAACGTCCTGAAATCTGTCCTGACGACATTCGCCGCAGATAATCTTGGTTTGGCCGAACGCGGTATGAGCCGAGCTCAGTGAGCTTGCAACCAGACTATATGATAGACATTTCGACCACATCGCCGCAAGCGGGTCTGCGCCAGGCGCCGGAATTCGCAGCGCTCGCCGTGACGCCAGGATTGCCTGGCCTAGCGGCCTGGCTCTCAGGCGCGCGGCGTCTCCGCCACGCTGTGCAAAACCGTCATCACAAATCTTGACCTTGCGCGCACTTGCACCTCTGCCCGCTCTCTGGCTTTTTGGGGTACCCATCCGAACGGACTGATTCGCGTCACGCCGCTCGATTGCAATATTCCCAATGCAGTCTGCCGGTGGGCCGTGAAGCGCGCGCAATTGGCGAAGGAGAAACAGGCATGGCCGAGTTCAAGAAGCCCGAGATCTCCGAGATGAGACCCAAGATCACCGTCATCGGCATTGGCGGCGGCGGCGGCAATGCCGTCAACAACATGATCGCGGAGCAGCTTCAGGGCACGGAATTCATCGCCGCCAACACCGACGCTCAGGCGCTGACCATGTCGAAGGCGTCTAGGCTGATCCAGCTTGGCGCCCACGTCACCGAAGGATTGGGCGCCGGGTCGCTTCCCGAGATCGGCCGCGCCGCGGCCGAGGAATCGCTCGACGAGATCATGGATCATCTGGCCGGCACGCATATGTGTTTCGTCACCGCCGGCATGGGCGGCGGCACCGGAACCGGTGCTGCTCCCGTCATCGCCCAGGCGGCGCGCAAGGCCGGCATCCTGACGGTGGGTGTCGTCACCAAGCCCTTCACCTTCGAAGGCCGGCGTCGCATGCAGATGGCCGAAGAGGGCATCGAGCGGCTGCGCGAGAGCGCCGACACGGTCATCGTCATCCCGAACCAGAACCTGTTCAGGATCGCCGATGCCAAGACCACCTTCGCCGATGCGTTCGCCATCGCCGACCGGGTGCTCTACGCCGGCGTCAGCTGCATCACCGATCTTATCGTCAAGGAAGGCCTGATCAATCTCGACTTCGCCGATGTGAAATCGGTGATGCGCGACATGGGCCGCGCCATGATGGGCACCGGCGAGGCCTCCGGTGAGGGCCGGGCGATGAAGGCGGCGGAAGCCGCGATCGCCAACCCCCTGCTCGACGAAGTGTCGATGAAGGGCGCCAAGGGCGTCCTGGTCTCGATATCGGGCGGCAGGGACATGACCCTGTTCGAGGTCGACGAGGCCGCCACCCGCATCCGCGAGGAGGTCTACGAGGACGCCGACATTATCGTCGGTGCAATCTTCGACAAGAGCATGGAAGGCCGCTTCAGGGTCTCGGTGGTGGCGACGGGTCTGGACCGTGCGTTTGGAGCAGAGGATGGCGATGCCGGCATCGCCCGCGACCATGCCGGCCAGCCGCCGGCGCGCACGCTTCAGTAGGATCTGCCGCTCCGAATGTGGAGCGCTAGCAGCACCGCAGAGAGAGTTTGACGGGTTGGAGGCCTGTTGGCTGTCGGGGTTTCATCGTTCGTTTCAATGAACCACCATCAGCACTCGGGATTGGCCAAAGCCCCCCAATGTCGTCATCCCTGGGCGGAGCAGCCGCGAAGCGGCGTCGCGGAGACCCTGGGATCCATGCCGCGACCTTAATCGTAGAGTGCAGCGGAGCAGAGTTCTGCACCGTGGCAGCGCTCGGAAGTCGCGGCATGATCCTTGGGTCCGCGCCACGTCGCTTCGCTCCTAGCTCCGCCCCAGGATGACGATTGACGGGTGTTTCCGCCAATCGTCTGGGCACGCCCAAACCCACCACACCGATAGTCAGATCGCTTGTCAGTCCGCTTTGGATAGCAATTTAAAACGTTTGCAATTTTGCGAAAGACAATTACAAACGTTTCAAATTCATCGAGGTAGGAACGATGACGACCCGCGTCATCACGCTCAAGGAGCTTGCCGCAGGCCTCGACCTGTCGATCACGACGGTGTCGCGGGCGCTTGCCGGTCATGAACAGATCGCGCTGAAGACGCGCGAGCGTGTCGCGCGAGCGGCGCGTCAGGCCGGCTACGTGCCCAACACCGCGGCGCGCACGCTGGTCTCCGGCCGCAGCGGTTTTGTCGGCCTCGTGCTGCCGATCCGCGGGCCGAACCTTGTCGATTCCTTCCTTGGCGAATTCGTCACCGGGCTCGGCGAAGGGCTGGTATCGCATGGCGCCGACCTGATCCTGGCCACCGCCGCCTTCGGCCATTCGGAACTGTCGGTGCTGCGCCATGTCGTCGAATCCGGGCGGGCCGATGGCGTCGTCGTCACGCGTATCGCCGAGGTCGACGAGCGGCTCGCCTATCTGCGCGACCGCGGCTTTCCGTTCGTTGCCCATGGCCGGTTGCTCCACAGCGACTTCGGCTACAACTGGCTCGATACCGACGGCGCGCATGCCTTCGGTGAGGCTTTCGACATGCTCTACGATCTCGGCCACCGCCATTTCGGCCTGGTGACGATTTCCGAGCCGATGACTTTCCGGCATCTCAGACAAGACGGCCTTGCCGCGGCCATGGCGCGTAGGGGCGATCCTTCGGTGCGGCTCGATGTGGTGACGGCGCCGCGCTTTGACCATGAGGCCCGCGTCCAGGCCGTCAACCGCATGCTGCAGCGGTCTGACAGGCCGACGGCCATTGTCGCTCTGTTCGACGAACTGGCTTTGACCGTGATGGAGGAGGCTGCGCGCGCGGGCCTCAGCGTACCACGCGACCTCTCCGTCATCGGTTTCGACAACATTGCCGCATCGGCCTACGCGCCGCCGGGTCTCACCACATTCGATGCTTCGATCCGCCAATGCGCGCGCGAGATCGCCGACATGCTGCTCACCATCATCGCCGACAAGCCCGCCGCACCGTTGACGCGGCTGATCCGGTCGACGCTGGTTGCGCGCGCAAGCCATGGTCCCGCACCGAAGACAAAAAGCTGACGCCGTCTGACGGCGCTTAATCCAGGGAGGAAGACCGTGATGAAAGCATTGAAGACACTGCTCGGCGCCGCGCTGGCGTTATCGATCGCCTCAGGCGGCGCGCGGGCCCAGCAGGTGCTGTTCTGGTCGACGCAGGCGCGCCCCGTCGAGGAAACCCAAAAGATGCGCGACGAGGTGCTGAAGGGTTTTGACGGTGCGGTCGACTATCAGGTCGCCGAGACCGGCCCCTGGCTCACACGCTTGCAGGCCGAACTGCAGGCCGGCACCGGCACCATCGGCGTGCTCGGTGGCCTGCATGGCGACTTCTCCAATGTCGGCGCAAACCTTGCCGATCTGTCCGGCGTCGATGTCGGCGGCGTCAGGGTCAACGAAGCTTACAAGAAGCTTGGCATGCTTGGCACCGGCGAGCAGAAATACCTGCCATGGATGCAGGCCACTTATCTGATGGCGGCCAACAAGCAGGCCTTGCAATATCTGCCGCAAGGCGTCGATCTCAACACCATCACCTGTGACCAGCTGATCGAATGGTCGAAGAACATCGCCGAGAAAACCGGCTCGCCGAAATTCGGCTTTCCAGCCGGTCCCAAAGGGCTCAAGCACCGCTTCTTCGAGGGGTTCCTCTACCCGTCCTACACCGGCTCGATGGTGACCAAGTTCCGTTCGCCGGAAGCCGAGATCGCCTGGAACAAGTTCAAGGAACTCTGGCAGTACACCAACCCGAACTCGACCAACTATGCCTTCATGCAGGAGCCGCTTTTGACCGGCGATGTCTGGGTGGCGTTCGACCATGTCGCGCGGCTTGCCGACGCCTTCAACAAGAAACCGGATGAGTTCGTTGCCTTTCCGGCGCCGGCCGGCCCCGCCGGTCGCGGATTCATGCCTGTCGTGGCCGGCGTCGCCATCCCGAAGACCTCGCCCGACATCGACAAGGCCAAGGCGCTGGTCGCCTATATGCTGAAGCCGGAAACCCAGATCGCGACGCTGAAAGCCACCAATTTCTTCCCGGTCGTCGACGTCAAGCTGCCTGACGACATGCCGGCTTCGGTCAAGGCCTTCGGTCCGGCGATCACCACCATGACGAGTGCACGCGATGCGATGCCGACATTGCTGCCGATGGGCCTCGGCGATCTCGATGGCAAGTTCAACCAGGTCTACACCGACAGTTTCGAGCGCATCGTGCTCGGCGGCGAGGATGTGCATGGCGTGCTTGGCGAAGAGGCCACGGTGCTCAAGGGCCTGATCGACCAGGCCAAGGCGCCGTGCTGGGCACCTGACAAGCCATCCACTGGCGCTTGCCCCGTCGACTAAATCCTCCCGAGGGGGCGGCGGGCTTTTTTTCCCCGCGGGGCGCCCAGACCGCAGCACTTGACCGCAAAGGACACCACCATGCCCGGCAAGGCTCTGCCCTATCTGCTGCTGATGCCGGCGACTGTGTTCCTCTGCATCTTCTTCCTCTACCCGTTCGCGTTGGTCGCCTTTGAGGCGGTCACCCGCGACGGTGCCTTCACCCTCGACAATTTCCGCACAATGGCCGGCAGCTGGAAATTCCCCGTCACTGTCCGCAACACGCTGCTGCTTGCGGCAATCGTCGTGCCGATCCAGCTGGTCATGGCGCTGCTGATGGCGAGTGTGGTGTCGCGGCTCGAGACCGGGCGCAGTGCCGCGCTCTATGTCTTTGCCATTCCGCTCGGCATTTCCGATCTCGCCGCCGGGTTGATCTGGCTCGCCATCTTCGACCAGTCGGGCTTCCTCAACACGCTGCTTTCCAGCCTGGGCGTTGTCGACAGGCCGATCATGTTCCTCGGCTACCAGAGCAAGCTGACCATCTTCATCGCCGTGGCACTCGCCGAGATCTGGCGGGCCACGGCGATCATGATGGTCATCCTCGTCGCCGGCATGGGCCTGATCCCCAAGGAATATTACGAGGCGGCGGAAGTGTTCGGGGCAAGCCCGTGGCAGCGCTTTGTGCGCATCACGCTGCCATTGCTGCGCCCCAGCCTGCAGACGGCGATCATCCTGCGCGTCATCCTCGCCTTCGAGGTCTTCGCCGTCGTCGCAGCGCTTGGTGGTACAAATCTGCCGGTGCTGATGGGCGAGACCTACAATTGGCAGTTCACGCTGCAGGATCGCAATGTCGCCGCCGCTTCGGCGCTGCTCATCCTCGCCATCTCGATCGGCTTCACGCTGTTCTTCCTCAGGGTGCTGCGCGTACCCAAGGAGGCGCGTATATGAGCTCCATCGCCGAAGTGCCGGTCGCGGCAGTCGCCGATGCGCGCAAGGCCGGCGACTGGCTGCTGATCGCCACCGCCATCCTGCTTTGCGTTTGGGTGCTGCTGCCGATCTATCTCTTGATCGTCAACGCGCTGTCGTCGCCGGATGAGGTCACGGCCTTCCCCAAGCGTTTCTTTCCGTCCTTTGATCCCGGCAGCCTGTCCTTCTTCATCAATTTCGCCGGTGTCGCCAGGGCGCTATGGAACTCGGTCCTCGTCGCCACCCTGACGATGATCCTGTCCATCGGCTTCGGCGCTCCGGCCGGCTACGCGCTGTCGCGCTTCGACTTTCCCGGCAAGGAGACCTTCCGTTTCCTGGTGCTGATGACGCGCGCCTTCCCGTTGCCGCTGCTGGCATTGCCGCTGGCGGTGATGTTCATCCGCACCGGCCTCGACGACACCGCCATCGGGCTGGCGCTGGTCCACACCACGCTGGCGCTGCCCTTCGCCGTGCTGATCACCTTCTCGCTCTTTTCCGGCATTCCCGTCGAACTCGAGGAGGCGGCCTGGACGCTCGGCTGCACAAGGCTGCAGGCCTTTCGCAAGGTGATCTTGCCGCTGGCGCTGCCGGGCATCGCGGCCTCGGCGGTGTTTGCGTTCACCATCTCCTGGAACGAGGTGTTTGCCGCCGCCGTGCTCACCATCGAGAACCGCACGCTGACCGCCTTCCTGCTGCAAAGCCTCGGTGAATCGCCGCTCTATCTCAAATTCGCCGGCGGCGCCGCCCTGGTCGTGCCGGCGCTGATCTTCATCTTCGCCGTTCGAAAATACCTGTTTGCCATGTGGGGGATCGCCAACCGATGACGCGAGACACGGAGACCGCTCATGGCTGAAATCGCGATCAAGGGTGTGGCCAAGCGCTTTGGCGGTTTCACCGCCCTGCATCAGGTCGACCTCACCATATCAGACCAGGAGTTCATGGTGCTGCTCGGCGCCTCTGGCTGCGGCAAGACCACCCTGCTGCGCATCGTCGCCGGGCTGGAAACGCCAAGCCAGGGCGAGGTCTGGATCGGCGGCCGCCGCGTCGACCATCTGCCGCCGCGCGACCGCGGCATTGCCATGGTGTTCCAGAATTATGCCGTCTTTCCGCATCTGACCGTGTTCGAGAACATCGCCTTCGGCCTGCGCATGAAGAAATTGCCGCAGGTCGATGTGGAACGGCGCGTCACCCGCACCGCCGAGCTGATGCACATCGAGCAATTGCTGAAACGCTATTCGGGCCAACTGTCTGGGGGCCAGCGCCAGCGTGTCGCCGTCGCCCGGGCGCTCGCCATGGAGCCCGACGTCATCCTGATGGACGAGCCGCTGTCGAACCTCGACGCGCTGCTGCGGCTGGAGATGCGTGCCGAGCTCAAGGGTGTGCTCGCCGCCTCGAAGACCACCACCATCTATGTCACCCACGACCAGGTCGAGGCGATGAGCCTCGCCGACCGTATCGCCGTCATGCATCAGGGCCGCATCGTCCAGGCCGCGTCGCCGGTCGAGGTCTACCGCAATCCGGCCGCGCGTTTCGTCGGCTCCTTCATCGGCAATCCGCCGATGAATTTTATCCCGGCGACCAAGGCCGCGAATGGCAGCTGGACCGTTGCCGGACTGACGCTGCCCGGCCCCAAATCGGATAAGCAGAGAATAGAATTCGCCATCCGCCCCGAGGATGTCGACGCCGGCGACGCGGGTCTGCACGCCACCGTGCGCGTCATCGAGCCGCTCGGACCGCACACGTTGGTCACCTGCGATGTCGAGGGCGGCCTGTTCCGCGCCATCCTGGACTCGAATGCCGGCGTTCAGGTCGGCGATCATCTGCGCCTTGCGCCCAAACCCGACCGCATCCGCTGGTTCGATCCCGAAACCACCAATGCTCTTTGATACCGAAAGCCTTGAACTCCCATGACTGCTTCTGCCGCCAGAGACATCATCGCCCGCGCCGTCGAGGTGCTGAAAGAAAACGACCAGGGCACCTACACCATCCCGACGAAAGGTCTTTATCCGTTCCAGTGGAACTGGGATTCCTGCCTCACCGCGCTCGGTCTTGCCCACTACGACGAAGCCCGGGCCTGGACCGAGATCGAGACATTGTTCGCGCATCAATGGCCGGACGGCATGGTGCCGCACATCGTCTTCCATGTCTGGAGCGACGGCTATTTTCCCGGGCCGGAAGTCTGGCGCACCGGCCGCCCGACGGCCACCTCCGGAATCACCCAGCCGGCTGTTGCAGGTTTTGCCTTACGCCGCCTGTTCGACCGGGCCAAGGACAAGAAACTGGCTGCGGAGCGGGCCCGCGCGCTGCTGCCGATGATCGACGCCTGGCACCGCTGGTTTTACGAAAACCGCGATCCCAGAGGCGAGGGACTGGTCGCCATCATCCATCCCTGGGAGTCCGGCCGCGACAATTCCATCGACTGGGACGAGGCCTTCGAGCGCGTGCCGACCGAAGGCGTCGAGCCCTACACGCGTCGCGACATCCTGCATGCCGACCCGGCGCACCGTCCGACACAAGGGCAGTATGACCGCTACATCTGGCTGCTGCAGCTTTTTCGCGGGCTTGGCTGGGACAATGCCAGGCTGCATGACGCCTCGCCATTCCAGGTCGTCGATCCCGGCTTCAACGCCATTTTGATCCGCGCCTCGACCGATCTTGCCGATCTTGCGGAGGCGCTCGGCGAAACCGGGATTGCCAGCGCCAATCGTGCCCGCGCTGAAAAGGGTCTGGCCGCGATGGAGCGGCTGTGGAGCGATGCGCACGGCCAGTATCTCTGCCTCGACCGCGTCACCGGCAGACTGATCGACAGCGCCTCCGTTGGCGGCATCCTGCCGGCCTTCGCGGCCATCCCCGAGGCTCGCACCGCTGCGCTGGCAGCAACCGTCGAACGCCTTGCCGCCAAGGCGCGCTACGTCGTGCCGTCGCATGATCCCGACGATCCACGTTTCGATGCCAAGCGCTACTGGCGCGGCCCGGTCTGGCTGGTGGTCAACTACATGATATCAGACGGCCTCGCAGCCGCCGGCTACAGCGAGGCGGCACGGCGCATCACGCAATCCAGCCTGGATTTGATCCGGGAAAGCGGCTTTGCCGAATATTACGACCCGCTCAGCGGCGAGCCGCTCGGCGGCGGCCGCTTCACCTGGACGGCGGCAATGGTGATTGAGTTTTTGCGCGACGCGCGTTGAGCACTTGCGGTCTTGTGGATCGATCTCTATCCCTATCCCTCTGTTGCTACAAGAATCCGTCACATCAGTCCATCTATACTGGCAACCGGAATTCGTTCGAGCGACGGGGGAGCGGCTTGGAATTCGACTTGAAAACCATCGAGGCGCTTGCGCCCGACCAGGCGTCGTTGAGCGCCGCTTCCAAGTTGACTAAGCAATCGAACTGGCCACGGCTTGAAAAGAACGAACAGCTGGCTCTCATCTGGGGGGAATGCCAGGGTTCCGGCTCCAATCCCTATCGCGTGGTCGTCGACACTGGCGACCATGGCTACAAATGCAGCTGCCCGTCGCGAAAATTTCCCTGCAAGCACACTTTGGCGCTGATGTGGATCGCGGCCACAACGCCAGCCAGTTTTGCCGCAGCCGGCGCGACGCCGGAATGGGTGAGCGATTGGCTCGGCCGTCGCAGGAAAAGCACGCCGCAGCCTGTGCAACCGACACAAGGTGCGGAAGGCAAAAGCATCGGCGAGATATCGCTCGATGACGAAGGTGCAGTTGTCGAAGACGCCGCAGCGGTCGAGCGCCGTGAGGCAGCCCAACGCAAGCGCCAGGAAGACACGCGATCCTCCGTGTCGGCGGCGCTGGATGAGCTGGACCAATGGATCGCCGATCAGCTGCGGCTTGGTCTTGCCGCCTTTGTCGACAACAGCAGCGATCGTTGCCGCCGTATTGCCGCACGGCTAGTCGACATGAAGGCGACAGCGCTTGCCGGCCGCATCGACGAGTTGCCTTCGCGGTTGATGGGGCTGCGCAGCGAGGAACGGCCGGACGTGGCGATCCGCGAACTCGGCAAGCTTGTGCTGCTGGCCAAGGCCTGGCGATCGATCCCGGACGATCCTGAGCTGAGGCGGCTCGTATCCACCTCCGAAAGCCGCGAACAGGTTCTGGCCAATCCGGATGCGACACAGGTTGAAAGCGTCTGGGAGGTGCTTGGCGAGAAGATCGAGTCCCGCCGTGACGGTCTCGTCAGCCATTCGACCTGGCTGCTTGACCTGAACAGCGCTCGCCCGCAATTTGCTCTCCTGCTCGACTATTTTCCGGTCTCGGCCGGTCGCCGGTCGAACGCCTTCACGCCGGGCGACCGGTTCGACGCCCGTCTGGTCTTCTATCCGGCACGTCAGCCGCTGCGGGCACTGGTGGCCGATCGCAAGGGCGACATCTCACCAGGCGAATGGCCGGATTTCGGATTTGGTGCAGCCGATCCGCTCGCGGTTCATGTCACTCACCAGGACGCCTCCCCTTGGCTCACCGATTGTCCTGTCATGCTACCGCCCGGCGCGATCCTGCTGGACGATCGGGGGGATGCCTGGTGGCAGTCCGCCGGTGATCCGCATGGCATTGCCTTGCCGATCGCCGATACCGTCAACCCGATCCTGCTTGGGCTGGACCTCAAAGCAACGGCCGCACTTTGGAATGGCAGCCGGCTGGACCTTCTGGCGGCGCAAAGCGGGTTCGGGAGGCTTGATCTGTCGTGAACGAGATCGAACAGACAAGCCTGGCGACCATGCGCGACTGCTGGATCACCGGCGGCACCGGCTTCGATCTGGCTCCGGCCGCATGGAAGGAGATTGCCGACAGCGCAAGCCCCGACGAACGCGAGCGTCGCCTGTTGGCAATCGCCGCACAAGCTCTCGACATTGCCTTGCGGCCGGCCGCGCCGCAGACGCTGAAACGCCGCTCACCGCTGCCTGAACTTGCCTTGCCCATGCTGCCGGAGAAGCTGCGGCCGTCTTTGCGAGCCGCACTGAAGCATGCGGCCGACGCAAGATACAAGACACGCGTGGCAGCGCTCGTTGCCAGCCGCGGCTTCGTGCTGCATCCAATGGATTGGATGCCCGCCGCGGCGTATCAGGAAAGTCTCGACGTTTATGCGCCGTGGGTCGACTGGCAGGCAGGTGCGGACGGTGAAAAACCTGCAAGCCCGGAGCATCTGACGGCGGAAAACTGGGATGAATTCTATCCCGCCGCACGCCGCGCTGCCCTCGCCGATATGCGCCGCATCGCGCCGGCTTCGGCTCGGCAACTGATCGAGACCAAGGCATCCGGCGAGCCGGCGGAGATCAGGATTGCACTCGTCGACCTGCTGCGCTTCGGCCTTGGGTCCGATGACGTGCCGTTCCTGAAGAGCCTCACCGCTGATCGTTCCGGCAAGCTGCGCGACCTCGCTGGCCGGTTGCTGGCAAGATTGGGAGAGCACGACTCTCAAGGCGTTGGCGGGCCGGAAGATCCAGGAACCGAACTCGCAGCCTTCATCGCGGAAGGCAAATCCGGCTTCATCCGCCGCCGCACGACTTACACGCCGGAAAAACTCAAATCGCCGGCGCAGGAAAGACGTCGCGCCGAACTGTTCGAGACCTGTAACCTGGTCGATCTTGCCGCGCGCTTCGGCGTCACCGAATCCGATTTTATCGGGGCGTGGCAATTCGGCGCCGACGACAACGCCGATATCCTTGTCGCTCGAATGGTCGCTGCATCGGGCAGCGAAGCCGCGGTGACGCACATGGCGGATACCCTTGTCGCCGAAGGCGGCAAGCCGGCGCTTTTCGTCCTCCATTTGATGCCGCGCCTGGACAGCCGGCGGCAGCGTGTCCTGATAAGGCTTATCCTGAAGGACACGCAACATCTAGGCGCGCTCAGCCTGGCCGAGGGCGTCGAAGCAAGCTGGTTGGACTGGGCCGACCTGACAAACGGCAAGACGCTGCCGGCGCTGCGCGCCGCTGTCGCGGGAAGCGATGACGCTGTGAAGCGCGGCGTCGACCGGCTTCTGGAAACGCTGGGCTTTCTCGCCACGGCGGCGGCAGCGGAAAAACTGATTGGGGATGTTGTCGCGGCTGGCATGGCTCCGGCGGCGCCTTCGCTCGGTCTTCTGCGCCTCAACGCCTCGCTGGCCGAGCCTTGAACCTACACACGATCAATCCGGAGAACAGCACATGAACGCAGCCATCCGTCTTCCGGTCGAGCAGGCCTACGCCGCCGAGTTGCAGGCGCTCTCCCGCAACGATGACCGGCAAAAACCCGCCGGTTGGAGCCTGTCGCCAAAGGCAGTGCTGACCTATCTGCTCGGCGGAAAGGCTGACGACGGCACGCTGATAACGCCCAAATATGTCGGCCGTCGCCGGCTGATGGAAACCGCCGTGGCGACGCTTGCCACCGACCGAGCGCTTTTGTTGCTCGGCGTTCCCGGCACTGCCAAATCCTGGGTGTCGGAACATCTCGCCGCCGCCATCATGGGCGATTCGACGCTGATCGTGCAGTGCACGGCCGGCACCGACGAGAACCAGATCCGCTATGGCTGGAACTACGCGCAGCTTCTGGCCAAGGGCCCCAGCCAGGACGCGCTGGTGCCGACGCCGCTCTACCGCGCCATGCGGGATGGCAAGCTCTGCCGTCTCGAAGAGCTGACGCGCATGGGCTCGGACGTGCAGGACACGCTGATCACCGTGCTGTCCGAAAAGATGATGCCGATCCCCGAACTCAACACCTCGATCTATGCGCAGCGCGGTTTCAACATCATCGCTACCGCCAACAACCGCGACAAGGGCGTCAACGAACTCTCATCGGCGCTGAAGCGCCGCTTCAACGTTGTCGTACTGCCCTTGCCCGAAGACATGGCGGAGGAGGTGGCGATCGTCTCCAAGCGTGTCGGCGAGATGGCCGGCGGTCTCGACCTGCCGGTGCCGAAGAATGTCGGCGAGGAGATCGCTCGCGTGCTGACCATCTTTCGCGAGTTGCGCTCCGGTGCGACAGCCGACGGCAAGGTGACGTTGAAAACGCCGTCCGGCTCGCTGTCCACGGCCGAGGCGATCGCCACCATGGTCGGTGGCCTCAGCCAAGCGGCCTGGTTCGACAGCGGCAAGCTCGGCGCCGAAGGCCTTGCCGCCAGCCTCGTCGGCGCGATCGTCAAGGATCCGGTGCAGGACAAGCTGGTGCTGGAGGAATATCTGGAAACCGTGCTCAAGAAGCGGCCGGACTATGCCGGCTACTACGCGGCCTTGAACGCGGCGATCTGAGGCCATGGCATTCGGCGAAGTTTCGTATTTCGGCATACGCCATCACGGGCCCGGCTCCGCCGAGAGCCTGGTGCAGGCGTTGCAGGAGTTGAAACCGGTCGCCGTGCTGGTCGAAGGACCGGCCGACGCTAGCGCGCTGCTGCCGCTGCTGGCCCGCCCCGAAATGCAGCCGCCGGTAGCGCTGCTCTGCTATCCCGAAGACGATCCGGCCTCGACAAGCTTCTGGCCCTTCGCCGAGTTCTCGCCGGAATACCAGGCGACGCTCTGGGCCGTTGCCAACAACGCGACGGTGCGGTTCATCGACTTGCCGTCATCAGCCCGGGCTACGCCGGTTGAGGCCGTGGAGGAAGCCGATACCGATGAAATGGAAGCCAACGTCGAGGCTGACTTGGCGCCGCATTTGCGGGACCCGATCGGAACGCTGGCACAAGCCGCCGGCTATGAGGACGGCGAGAGCTGGTGGTCTGATATCATCGAGCAGAACCCACAGCCAGGCCCGATCTTTGCCGCCATAGCGGATGCGATGACGACGCTACGCGAAGGTGAAGGTCCGCTTGCCGGACTCGAGGCAAAGCGCGAAGCGCATATGCGACTTGAAATCGCTGCCGCGCGCAAGGAATTCGAGGGGCCGATCGCTGTCGTCTGCGGCGCCTTCCACGTGCCGGCACTGCAGGCGACGCGACTGCATAAAGAGGACCAGGCGCTGCTCAAGGGGCTCGCCCGGCGCAAAAGCATGATGACCTGGGCGCCATGGACAGGGCCGCGTCTGGCGCTGGGCTTCGGCTATGGCGCCGGCGTCGTCGCGCCCGGCTGGTGCAAGCATCTGTGGCAGACGCGTGGGCAAGGCGACGCCTCGGTCTTGTGGCTCGCGCGCATCGCCACAGTCCTGAGAGCGAAGGGGCACCTGATCTCGACCGCCTCGCTGATCGAAGCCGAACGGCTGGCCCGCACGCTGGCTGTGATCCGCGAGCGGCCAAAGCCCGGCTTCGAGGAATTGCGCGATGCCGCGATCGCCGCCCTGTTCAACGGCGAAGCGCTGTTGTGGGCGCTGGTCGAGGCCGAACTGCTTCTGGGCGCCGATGTCGGGGAAATTCCGCCCGATACCCCGCTGGCGCCGCTGATCGAGGATCTGCAACGCAACCAGAAGGCGGCACGGCTGAAGCCCGAGGCGCTGGAGCGCGAATTGTCGGTCGACCTACGCAGCGAAAGCGGGCTGTTCAGGTCGACCTTGCTGCATCGGCTGAATGTGCTTGGCGTGCAGTGGGGCAAGCTGACCGACAGCGGACGCAGCCGCGGCACCTTTCGCGAGCGGTGGACCCTCTCGTGGGAGCCGGAATATGCCGTTCGCCTGGTCGAGAACCTCGTCTACGGGCCGACCATCGAAAAGGCCGCCAACGGCCGGCTGATCCAGATGATCGGCGCGGCGACGTCACTTGATGCGATGGCCGCGCTGGTCCAGGGCGCTATCACGGCCAATCTATCGGAAGCATCGATCACCGGTCTCGCGGCATTGGAGGAACGGGCAGCCCGCAGCAGCGAATGCTTGGAAATCCTGGCATCGGTGCCGCCGCTCGCGGACATCATCCGCTATGGCGAGGCTCGCAAGACGGAAACCGCCCGTCTGTCCGGCCTGCTGGAGCGGCTGATCGTCGAAGGTGGTATAGCGCTCCCTTATGCCGCCCGAGACCTCGATGCCCAGGCTTCGACGACGCTGGTCGGCGCCATGCGCAAGGCCGATGAAGCGATCAGGCTGGTCGAGCCCGGACAGGACGTGCTGGACGCCTGGCGCCATGGACTGGCTGCGGTGCTCGATGGATCGCGATCGACAGCGCTGGTGGCAGGCTGTGCCGCGCATCTGCTTTACGAGGCTGGCCACTTGTCCGCTGAAGCCGCGGCGGCCCTGATCGCACGGCGCCTGTCGCCGGGCACGCCGGTCACAGAGGCGGCAGGGTTCTTCGAGGGCTTCTTCAGCACCGCCGGTCAGCGCTTGATCTATGACGAGAGCCTGCGCGGCGCGGTCGACACCTGGCTCAATTCCCTCGATGAAGAGGCCTTCATCGCGCATCTACCGCTGCTGCGCCGCGTTTTTTCACATCTGGACTCGATGGAGCGTCGGCGGCTGATCGAAGCAGTGCTCGGCCGTGTCAGGCGCTTGCCAGCCGGGCTGACACCGACGCCGGATGGCGGCGAAGCGTGGCGCCGCCATCTTGAACGGCTTGGACCCCTGCTGAGGGGCGGGAGCGGCAATGGATGACGAGGCCGAAATGAGCGAGCCAATCCAGGCCGGCGACGGACGGTCGCGCCGCTGGCGCCTGGCGATCGGCGCCGATGACGAGAAATCGACTTCGCTTTCCGACAATGACAAGCGGCTCTCGGCGGCGCTCGATGCACTCTACGGCGATGGCGTAGGCGACGCCGCTGCAGATCCGCGCAAACGGCGCGGCGGGCTCGGTCGCTCGGCGCCCCGGGTGGCGCAATGGATGGGCGACATCAGGTCGTTCTTTCCCGCGCAGGTCGTGCAGATCGTCCAGAAGGATGCCTTCGAGCGGCTCAACCTGAAGCAGATGCTGATGGAACCAGAATTCCTCAAAGCGATCGAGGCCGACGTCAATCTCGTCGCCGACCTGATCTCACTGCGCGCGGTCATGCCAGCCAAGACCAAGGACATTGCACGTACGATCATCGCCGATATCGTCGCCAAGTTGATGCAGCGGCTGGAGCAGAAGACGACCGAGGCGATACGCGGCGCGGTCGACCGGTCACAACGCACCAACCGCCCACGCCAGCGCGATATCGACTGGCCGCGTACGATCTCGGCCAACCTTCGCCATTACCAGCCCGAGCACAAAACCATCGTGCCGGAGAAGCTGGTCGGCTTCATGCGCAAACAGCGAAGGCTGGTCGACCTGGACGAGGTCGTGCTGTGCGTCGACCAGTCGGGCTCGATGGCAAGCTCGGTGATCTATGCCTCGATATTCGCTGCTGTGATGGCCACCTTGCCGGTCGTGCGGACCAAGCTTGTCTGCTTCGACACCGCCATCGTCGACCTGACCGAGGAGCTTAGCGATCCTGTCGAAGTCCTGTTCGGCGTGCAGCTTGGCGGCGGCACCGATATCAACCAGGCCGTCGCCTATTGCGCGGACCGCATCGAACGGCCGACCAAGTCGCATATGGTGCTGATCACCGACCTTTATGAAGGCGGCAATGGCCAGGAACTGCTGCAGCGGCTTGCAGCGCTGGTTCGCTCCGGCGTCAACGTCGTGGTGCTTCTGGCGCTGACAGATCAGGGCAGGTCCGGTTATGATCCGAAGATGGCGGGCTCGGTTGCCGCGCTCGGCATTCCGGTCTTTGCCTGCACGCCGGATCTGTTTCCAGACATGATGGCGGCGGCATTGCGACGCGAGGATATCGGCACATGGGCGGCCGGCGCCGACATCAAGCTTGTTCGTGCCGAAGCCGAAGCGCCGGAGTGAAACAGCTGGTCCCAGAGCTGCCAGGATGCTCCTGGCAGCTCTGGGAGAGATCGCTGGAGCTCACCCAAACTTCGGGTCGAGACTGCCTGACTTATACCGCTTGGCCATCTCCGCGACCGGCAGCGGCTTGATCTTCTGCGCGTTGCCGGCGGTGCCGAACTGTTCGAAGCGCTCCTTGCAGAGCTTGCGCATCGCAGCCATGGCAGGCGTCAGATATTTGCGCGGATCGAATTCGCTCGGGTTCTCGGTCAGCACCTTGCGGATCGCGCCGGTCAGCGCCATGCGGTTGTCGGTGTCGATGTTGATCTTGCGCACGCCGTGCTTGATGCCGCGCTGGATCTCCTCGACCGGGACGCCCCAGGTCGGCTTCATCTGGCCGCCATATTTGTTGATGATCTCCTGCAGGTCCTCCGGCACCGAGGACGAACCGTGCATGACCAGATGCATGTTGGGCAGGCGGCGGTGGATTTCCTCGATGACGTTCATGGCCAGCACCGCGCCGTCAGGCTTGCGCGAGAATTTGTAGGCGCCGTGGCTGGTGCCCATGGCAACCGCCAGCGCATCGACATGGGTATCCCTAGCGAACTCCACCGCCTGTTCGGGGTCGGTCAGCAACTGGTCGTGGCTGATCGCGCCTTCGACGCCGTGGCCGTCTTCCTGCTCGCCGCCGCCGCTCTCCAGCGAACCGAGCACGCCGATCTCGCCTTCGACAGACACGCCGCCCCAATGCGCCATGTCGACGACGCGTTTGGTGATGCCGGAATTGTAGGCGTAGTCGGCAGGCGTCTTGCCGTCTTCCTTCAGCGACCCGTCCATCATGACGGAAGTGAAGCCGTACTGGATCGCGGTGACGCAGGTGGCTTCGTTGTTGCCGTGGTCGAGATGCATGCAGACCGGAATGTCGGGGTGGATTTCGACCAGCGCATCGATCAGCTTGGCCAGCACCACGTCATTGGCATAGGCCCGAGCGCCGCGGCTTGCCTGCAGGATGACCGGTGATTTGGTCTCCTCGGCGGCCTCCATGATGGCGAGGCCCTGTTCCATATTGTTCATGTTGAAGGCGGGCACGCCGTAGCCGTATTCGGCGGCGTGGTCGAGCAATTGTCTCAGTGTTATGCGAGCCACCCAATAGTCTCCCGTATCTGGTTTCAAGCGCAACGTCGCGGGCCAGCCGTTCGCCGGCCGGCCCTTGATGCTTCTGGCCGGATTTCAGGTCAACCGCAACCTTCAGAAGTCTTGTCGATCGCAATTCTTGTTGCAGGGCTGAAATCCGGGCTCTTTGGTCAGGCCGCGATCAATTCCCGCGCCGCCAGGATCTGCACGCAGGCGTTGGCCGCTTCCTTGCCCTTGACCGTGAAGTGCTCGAAGAAGAAGCGGTGGTGCTCGGCGCTGTCGTGGTAGTTGTGCGGGGTGAGCACAGCCGACAGCACCGGCACGCCGGTCGACAGCTGCACGTTCATCATGCCGTCGATCACCGCGCTGGCGACGAACTCATGCCGGTAGATGCCGCCATTGACGACAAAGGCGGTGCCGAGGATCGCGGCATAGCGGCCGGTTTGGGCCAGGGTCTTGGCGTGCAGCGGAATTTCATAGGCGCCCGGCACGTCGAAGACATCGACGGCGAAGCGATTCTCCCCAAGCGCGGAAAGCTCCGCCTCGAAGGCTTGCACGCATTGGTCGACGATATCCGCGTGCCAGCGCGCCCTGATAACGGCGATGCGGGTCGTTTCATAGTCTTTATGGGAATGCTGATTCATGGGTCCATCCTTCCGTTTCGAACCAGAATCAGGACGCACGATACGAAAGCCGGCCCGCCAAAGGCGGTCCGTTTTCCGTTTCGTTCTCTTCCATCCGGACTCTAACCGTCGGCTCCGGAATCACACCGGATCTGCTGACCTTTCCGATTTTACCGGAAAGCGCTCGCGGGCTTGGGCCGAAACCCTTACCGCCGGTGGGGACTTTCACCCCGCCCTGAGAACTTTAACGGCTTTGTATGGAAGGGCAGGGGTGCCGCTGTCAACCGGACGAAGGGCCGATGACCAAGACAGTCTGTCAATTGGATCGGCGCCACGCCGCCGCCGACGCAGCAACCAGCATCAGCACTGCCGCGACCGCCGCGCATGCCGCAAAACCAAAGCTGGAATAAAGTGGCCCGAAGCTGGTGGTGCCGACGAAGACCGCCAGATAGGTCACCGCGCTGTTCAGGCCCATGATCGTACCGCGCCGCGACGGATCAAGTGCCGACAGGCGCATCACCAGGACATTCAGCCCGAAATGATTGGCCAGTCCCCAGACCGCCACCATGGTCAAGGTCAGCCCGAAACTGCCGCTCGTCGCGGCCATGGCGACGTAGACGACGGCGACCAGAAGATAGGCGAATGGCATGACTCTGCGTGCACCCAGCCGGTCGATGACGCCATCGAGGAGAGCAGCGGTGCCGAACCCGATGCCATAGGCGAGTGCGGCGAGCCCATTGGCGCTGACGGGCTCTCCCAGCCCGACGTGAAGATGGTCGCCGAGATAGCCATAGACACCATAGAAGGCGGTCATGAAGGCGGCGCAGGCAATGAGCAGCGGGACGATGCCGGGAATGCCGAGCGCGTCCAGCGGGGTCGGTGCCGGGCCGCTTTTCCTGACATCGTTTAGCGAGGAGAGTGAGAGGCCGGCCAATGCAAGCACCGCCAGCAGAGCGACTGCTGCGAAAACGGCGCGCCAGTGCACGAGATCGGCAAGCACGGCCGACAGCGAAACACCGGCGACCATGCTGAGCGTCCATCCGGTCAGCACGACGCCGATCGTGCCGCTTTCACGGCCGGGCGGCGCGATGGCGGCCGCACTGGCATAGATCGCCGGCATGGCGATGCCTGCAGCGATGCCGGCAAGCAGCTGCGCCGCGACCAGCATGATCACCGTTGGTGCCACGGCACTTGCGACAAGCGCCAGTGCCAACAGCAACAGTGCGCCCTGCAGCATCTGGCGCGCGCCGAGCCGGTCGATATAGCGGGCCAGGAACAGCGCGCTTGCGGAGGTGCCAAGGCCGAACGCGGCCGCCGCGATCATCACGGCCGGCACACTGGTTGCGAAAGACGAGGCGACGGCCGGTGCAATCGGACCCAACACAAGCGAATTCGAGCCGATGACCGCAATGCATCCGGTCAGCAGGTAAGCTAGCGCCGGGATAGGGGCTCGGGCGCTTGGCGCCAATGATGCAACTTGATCTGCGTTCGACATATCGTCATAATCGCCGTATTTTATTCAGCTGCAATCGGGAAATTCGCCATGGATGAAGAAACAGATGGTATTACGCAGAACAAGGCTGCGGCCCGCGACCTCGACGCGATAGACCGAAGAATATTAGGCGTCCTGGTCGACGACGCCACGATCAGCTACGCCGAACTGGGCGATCGCGTGGGCTTGTCGCCTCCTGCCGCGCACGAGCGCGTCAAACGCCTTCGACGCAGCCGCGCCATCCGGAACACCGCGGCGATCATCGATCCCCGGGCGGTGAAAAAGCCTTTGCTTGCCTTTGTCCATATCGACACCAAGGGCTGGGGAAAGACGCCGGAGCTGATGGCGGTCTCGGAGTATCCGGAGGTCGAGGAGATCCATTCGGTTGCCGGCGACAGCTGCATGCTGCTCAAGGTCCGCACCGAGGACACCAGGGCTCTCGAAGGATTGCTGTCGCGCCTTTACGAGACGCCTGGCGTCACTTCGACACGCAGCTATGTGGTGCTGTCGACCTATCTCGAGCGGCCGGTGCAGCCCGGCACCACCACGCAGTGGCCAACGCCAAGGCATATGGCCAAGCCGCTGTATTGAGGGTTCGACGGTCGGCTCCTACCCGCGCTCGGGAAACATCGCCTTCAAGCCTTCGCGCGACGCCTTGGCGACGCCGCGCTCGGTGATCAGGCCGGTCACCAGCCGCGCCGGCGTCACGTCGAAAGCCGGATTTGCCGCAGGCGTCGTCTCCGGCGAAATGCGCACCTGGGCAATCTCGCCGCTGGCGGTCTTGCCCCAGACCAGCGAGACCTCGTCGGCCGAGCGCTGCTCGATCGGGATTTCGGCCAGACCGTCATGCACCGTCCAGTCGATGGTCGGCGACGGCAGTGCGACATAGAACGGCACATCATTGTCGGCGGCGGCGAGCGCCTTGAGGTAGGTGCCGATCTTGTTGCAGACGTCCCCATTGGCAGTCGTGCGGTCGGTGCCTACGATGACCATGTCGATCTCGCCACGCTGCATCAGATGACCGCCGGCATTGTCGACGATCAGCGTGTGCGGCACACCGTGCCCGGCCATCTCCCACGCGGTCAGTTGGGCGCCCTGGTTGCGCGGCCGCGTCTCGTCGACATAGACGTGGACCGGAATGCCGGCCTCTGTCGCCAGATAGATCGGCGCGGTGGCGGTGCCGTAGTCGACGGTCGCCAGCCAGCCGGCATTGCAGTGCGTCAGGATGTTGACCGGCTCGCCCTTCTGCTTGCGCGCCGCGATCGCCTTGATGATGGCGAGACCGTTCTCACCAATGGCGCGGTTGAGGTCGACATCCTCGTCGGCGATCTCACCGGCGCGCCGATAGGCGGCTGCGGCGCGTTGCTCTGTTGGCAGCGGGCGGAGGAAGCGCCGCATCTCATCCAGCGCCCAGCGCAGATTGATCGCGGTCGGGCGCGTTTCGTGCAGGGTCTCCCACACCGCATCGAGGGCTGCATCGGACGCATCGTCCGCCATCTGCATGGCGACGCCATAGGCAGCGGTGACGCCGATCAGCGGCGCGCCGCGCACCCACATGTCGCGGATCGCGGTGGCGATGCCGGCAACCGTGCCGATCGTCTCGATGCGGAAATCATGCGGCAGCCAGCGCTGGTCGATGATCTCCACCGAACGCCCGTCGTCGCTCAGCCAGATGGTGCGATAGAGGCGGTCGCCGACGTTCAAATGCTGCTCTCCTGTTCAATCAGCGCGGCCAGTTGGTTGACCTCGTCGATGCTGTGGATCTGGCGCCGATTGACGGCGATATGACGGCCGAATTTCAGCGCCTTTGCCTCACAACTGGCGCGCAAATCCTCGTCGGCAATGGTCTCAAAATCGGCATTGTGGGCGAGACCGAGGATGCGCCGGTGAACCTCGATGCCGGCAAAGCCGAGCAGATCGGTCCAGATCTGGTGCAGCACATGGTCGAGCGCCTGCTCCGCGCCGAGCCTGTCGCCCTGATCCTCGAACAGGCTCCTCTGATAGAGCATGCCGGTGCGTTCGGTGCGCCACAGATGCGAGAACTCGGCGCGGAATACCAACCAGGTCTCGACCGTCACGCCGAGCAGATAGGCGCGCATGGCGTCGCGCTTTCCTTCCTGCTCGTGCCCGCGCTGCGAGAAGAACGACATCCAGAAATTGGCGAGCAGCATGCCGACGTCGAAGGCCATCGGACCGTAGAAGGCGAACTCCGGATCGATCATCCGGGTTTCGGTGTCGGTGACCATGATCGAGCCGGAATGCAAATCGCCATGCAGCAGCGTTTCGGCATTGGCGGCAAAGATGTGCTTCAGCCGCTGCGCCTCGACCTTGAGGTCGCGGTCGGCACGCAGTTCGGCGACAATGCCGTCGAGCTGCGGCGAGGTGTGCCGGTTCATCTTGGCATCGAAATAGGGGTCGGAAAACACCAGGCTCTCGGTGATGTCGCAGAGTTCGACATTGTCGGCGAACAGCGCCAGGTCGGCTTTGCGGTCCTTGGCCGCCATATGCAGGTCGGAGCCGCGAAACAGCGTGCGGGCCATGAACAGGCCGATATCCCGGGCAATGTTCGGCAATCGCCGGCCTTCGATCAGCGCGCGGCGCAGGATGATGTGCGGCGGCGCCAGATATTCCATGATGATCAGCGCCTGACGTTCATCGAAATAATGGATCGCCGGCACCGATCCGGGCGCGCGCGCTTCTTGCCTTGTCAGCGCGTGATATTCGAAGAAGGAGCGTTTTAAGGGCAGCGGCCAGCTGTCACCGACCAAGCGGACATAGGGCAGGGCCTGCTTGACCACCGCCGCACCGCTGGCGCCCTCGACGATGAACACCAGGTTGAGATTGCCGTCACCGACCTCGCGGACCTTCCAGGCGCCAGTGTCCTTGCCGATCTTCGCGCACAACGCATCGTTTGTGGAAAGGCGGACTGCCAGGGTCTCGACCGACAGGGCTTCGAACGGCAAATCTTCAGTCATCGTCATCCTCCCGCATATGCGCTCCCAACATAATTGAGGCATGGCGGCTGGGCCAAGCTAGGAAGCGATCTGGCAATTGTCAATCGTGTTGACAATTGCCGATACAGCCCATAGCGTCATGTCAGGGAGGAACGCATGGTCGGCAATGCCGTGTTCCGCGTAGAGGGACTGAGGAAATCCTTTGGCCACAACGAGGTGCTTGGCGGCGTCTCGCTTGAATTGCATGCGGGCGAAGCGACCGTGCTGATGGGCGCCAACGGTGCCGGCAAATCCACCCTCGTCAAGATCATCTCCGGCGTCTACGAACGCGGTGGCGGCACGATGGCGCTCGCCGACCAGGATTTTGCGCCGAAAACCCCGGCTGAGGCGATCCGCGCCGGCGTCGTCACCGTTCACCAGAACATCAATGACGGTGTCGTCGCCGATCTCGACGTCGCCACCAATTTGACCCTCGACAGGCTGAGCGGCAGCGGCGCGCCGACCCTGTTCAATCCGGTCCGCGTGCGCCGGGAGGCCAAGGCGGTCGCGGACCGCATGGGGCTGGCCATCGATTTGAAGGCGCGGGTGAGCGATCTTTCGCTGGCCGATCGCCAGATGGTGGCGATTGCCCGCGCACTGGCGCACCAGCCGAAAGTGCTGATCCTCGATGAGCCGACCTCATCGCTCTCCAGCACCGAGGCTGATCGGCTGTTTGAGCTGATCGACAGGCTGCGCGAGCAAGGCGTGGCGATCCTCTACATCTCGCATCGCATGTCGGATATCAGGCGGTTGGCCGACCGCATCGTCTCTATGCGCGACGGGATCATCTCAGGCATCTTCGACAAGAAGCCGCTCGACTATGAAGGCGCGGTCAACGCCATGCTCGGCCGCAAGATCCATCTCGACCAGATCATTGTCAGGAATTCGGCCAAGGCAATCCTGACGATCGAGCGCCTGCGCATCGCGCCAAGTGCCCGGCCGATCTCGCTGACGCTCGGCGACGGCGAGGTCGTTGCCATCACCGGTCTCGTCGGTGTCGGCAAGACAGCACTCGCCGAGACGCTTTTTGGCGTGCGCAGGCCGCTTTCCGGCACCATGACGATGAACGGCAAGCCCTATGCGCCGCGATCGACGGGTGAGGCGATCGCCGCCGGCGTGTTCCTTGTCGCCAAGGACCGCGGCGAGAACGGCATCGTCGGCGGCTTCAACATCCAGGAGAATATCAGCCTGCCGTTCCACAAGCGCATGTCACGTTTCGCTGTTCTCAGGCGCCGCCTGGAACGCGCCACGGCGCGCCGGCAGATACAGGAACTGGGCATCGTCTGCCGCTCCGAGAAGGACGACATGTCGGAGCTGTCCGGCGGCAACCAGCAAAAGGTGATGGTCGCCCGGTGGATGGCTCAGGATGCCAGACTGTTCATTCTGGACGAGCCGTTTCAGGGCGTCGACATTTCCGCGCGCCGCGACATTGCCGCCAAGCTCAGGGCAAGTGCCAACGGCCGCGCCACGCTGCTGTTCGTCACAGAACTCGACGAGGCGCTGGAGACCGCCGACCGCATCCTGGTGATGTCTGAGCAGACCATCGTCGGCGAGCATCGCAATGCCGAAGTCGATCTCGACCGGCTGCTGGCCGAAGTCGCTGGTGGGCGGCTGCACAACGCCGTCTGATGGGCGGTAAATAGGAATTGGAATGGAGAGACAATGGGTTCGAGTTGGGTAAAGACGGCAGCGGCGCGCGGGAGCGCTGAATGACGTTGCGCGACCATGCCATCCGCTATGGGTTCATCGTGCTCTTGTTCGGGCTTGTCGCCTATTTCGCGATCGCCGCCGCCGGTTTCGTCTCGCCGCAAAGTGCCGTCTTCATCTTCCAGTCGGTCGCCATCACCGGCGTGCTGGCGCTCGGCGTCACCGCGACGCTCGTCGTCGGCGGCTTCGACCTGTCGATCGGCTCGGTCGCCACATCAGCCATGATGGCGGCGGCCTATGTGATGGTGGTGCTGGAGCAGAACGCTTTTGTCGCGGTCGTCGTCTGCCTGCTCATCGGCGCCATTGTCGGCCTGATCAACGGCTGGCTGATCGTCTACATGCGCGTGCCCGATCTGCTGGCGACGCTCGGCATGATGTTCCTGCTCGTCGGCCTGCAGCGCATTCCGACAGAAGGCCGCTCGATCGCCACCGGCATGACCATGCCCGACGGTTCGGTCGCCAACGGCAAATTCTCCGACGCCTTCCTGGCGCTCGGACGCCACCGCTTCGATTTCTTCATCCCCAATCTCATTCCGGTGTCGGTGGTGGTACTGCTCGTGCTCGCCGTGCTGATCTGGTTCTTCCTCGAATACACCCGTTTCGGCCGCATGATGTATGCGGTCGGCAGCAACGAGCGGGCCGCCGAACTCGCAGGCGCGCCTGTCAAGGCATACAAGATCTGGGCCTACGTCATTTCGGGAGTTTTTGCCTCGATCGGCGGCATCTTGCTCGCCGCCCGGCTTGGACGCGGCGACATCGCCTCGGGTAATAATCTGCTGCTCGATGCGGTTGCCGCGGCGCTGATCGGCTACGCGGTGCTCGGTGCCGCCAAGCCGAACGCCTTCGGCACCGCCATCGGCGCGCTGTTCGTCGGCATCTTGCTGCAGGGCCTGACGATGATGAACGCGCCTTACTACACGCAGGATTTCGTCAAGGGCGTGGTTCTGGTCGTCGCCCTTGTCTTCACCTTTGCCCTTTCGGGCAGGGGCAGGAGGTAGCTTTCGACCGGAACAGGATTTTGGGTTCAACAAGAGTGGAGGAAAACAAAATGAGCATTACAAGAAGACTTCTGGGGAAGGTGGCGCTCGGATTGGCCGGCGCAACCATGCTGATGCAATTCCCGGCGCTGGCCGCGGACAAGCCGGCGCCGTTCGACAAGCCCGGCGTCAAGATCGCGCTGGTGCGTTACCTCTCGACCGGTGACTTCTTCCAGGCCTATCTCAGCGGCGTCGAGGCGCAGTCGAAGGCTCTCGGCATCGACCTGCGCGTGCTCGACAGCCGCCAGGACGCCGCGCTTCAGTCCGATATGGTCGACCAGGCCATCGCGCTCGGCGTGCAGGGCATCATCATCCAGCACGGCCTGACGGAATCGATGAAGGACGCCGCGCAGCGCGCGGTCGACGCCGGCATCAAGGTGGTGGCCTTCGACGTCAATGTCGAAAACCCCAAGATCCCGCAGGTCGAACAGTCCGACCGCGACCTTGCGCGCCTCGCGCTTGAGCAGGCGGTCAAGGACAATGGCGAGAGCTGGAATGCCGGCTATGTCTATGTCGCCGGCATCGCGCCGCTCGACCGCCGCAACGAGACCTGGGTCGACGTGAAGAAGAAATATGCGGGCGTCAAGGAAGTCGCGATGTTCGGCACCCTCGACAACCCGATCGCCAACTCCGTCGCCAACCAGGCGCGTTCGGTGCTGTCAGCCCATCCCGACATCAAGGTGATGTTCGCCCCCTATGACGAATTCGCCAAGGGCGTGAAGATCGCGGTTGACGAAGCCGGGCTCAACAAGGGCATCAAGATCTATTCGGCCGATATCTCGACGTCCGATATCGCTGCGATGCGCGAGCCCGACAGCGCCTGGGCTGCGACCGCCGCCACCAACCCGGCCGTCGTCGGCCAGGTTTCGGTGCGCGCGCTGGCACAGCTGCTGGTTGGTGAAGACCCCGGCCATAACGTCGTCGTGCCGCCGACGCTGATCACCCAGAAGGACCTCATCGACAAGGATATCAAGAACATGGAAGACCTATCGGCCAAGCTGCCGCAGTTCGCCCATGCCGATGTCGCGATGCCGGCCTGGATGCCGAACCCGAACGCCAAGTAGGCGTCGCTATCGAAGGCCGCTTGCAGCATCTTGTTGCAGGCGGCCTTCTTGCCGAATATTTGTAGAGCTGGCTCGTAGGTGCCGGCCCAAGGTTCGGTGCGTATATGGAAGCACAGGCGGTAATCGAGGAAGACCTGTCCGGCGCCGTCGCCGGAACATTGTTTCGATGCCCGCACGCTACCACCGGCGTCGTGGTGCTGGGCGGATCGAGCGGCCGCGTCGATGTCGGGCGCGCACGGCTCTTTGCAAACGAGGGCTCGTCGGCCTTGGCCTTGCAGTGGTTTGGCGGCGAACGCCAGGCTCCCGGAATATGCGAAATTCCCCTCGAAACCTTCTTTGCGGCAACCAACTTTCTCATTGAAACAGGATGCCGCCGCATAGTCTACGTTGGCACATCCAAGGGTGCCGAGGCATCACTGCTTGCGGCGGTCCATGACCAGCGCATCAACGCTGTGGTCGCTATCAGCCCGTCATCGGTGGTTTGGGGAAATATCGGTGCGGGCCGGGATGGTGTCAGTTGGCCTGAACGATCCTCATGGTCGCTCGACGGTATTCCCCTGCCGTTCGTGCCGACGGATCCGAATTGGAGCCGAGAGTATGTGGATGGCCTTGTGTCCTACCGAGGACACTTCGAGCATTGTTTGAAAGCCTTCGAATGGGAAGCAAATGCGGCAGCCATCCCCGTTGAGACTGCATCGGCCGAGATTCTGCTGGTCGCAGGTGGCGACGACGCGCTGTGACCCTCCCTGTGGTTCGCCACGGAGATTGTTCGGCGGCGCGGCGAAGCTGGCAAGGTCACCCGTCTCGTTTCATCGCCGGATGCGGGTCACCGCATTCTCCTGCCAGGCGAAAACACTCCACGCTCGGCACTGCATGCACACGGAGGCAATGACGAGGCTGATTCAAGGCTTGGCAGAAAGGCTTGGAAAGGCATCCGGGAACTGCTGTAGCAGACCGGTTTCGGGCTACAGCCAGTGTTCCGGATCGCGCATCCCGTGGACAATCGCCACGACTAGGACGCCATCCGATTGCGGTTCGTAAATGACAACATAACGGCCTTCTATGAGCACACGGGCCGTTGCGCTCAATTCGGGCCGGGCGGTGCCCATCTTGGAGTGTTGAGCCGCCAATCCCAGCTTGTCAAAAATGCGCATTAGCAGCTTGTCCGCCGCTTTTTCATTGTCGATTGCTATGGTGTGCCAGATATCTCGCAAATCCTGCGAGGATCGTGTCCCGCGGCGTGGTGTAGCTGGCGGCATTGGTCGCCGTGCTCTCCGGCATGGGCCGGGCTGATCAGCGCGCCACTGCTGGCAGGCTG
>NZ_JAMYQF010000063.1:0-34669 GCF_040320745.1 Mesorhizobium sp. M0621
GAGCCCGACGCAGCCGCGCCGTCCGCGCCGTAGTGGTCGTTGCCCAATATTCCGGCGACCGTGCCGATCGTCAGATCCGTCACGTTCTCCGCATGATTGGCAAGCACGCCATCATTGACCGCCACCGGCCCGTCATCGTTGACCTTGACGGTCAGAGACGCATTGGCCGTGTCGTTGTCACTGTCGGTGACCTTTACCGCGAAATTTTCCCCGGTCGCCTGGTCGGCGGCCCCGATCTGGTTGGGATTGGCGTTCGCCACGTTATTCGAGAGCGTGTAGCTGTAGCTATAGACGCCGCCGCTTAAGGTCACCGTCAGCACGCCGTTGACGCCCTGGACCGTGCCGCCAGAAGTGACATCCACCAGGGTGCCGTTCTTGTCCATCATCTCGAGCTTCTGCAGCGTGTCGCCACCCGTGGTGATGTTGAACGTGCCCGCCGTGGTTTCCGATTGATCCGAGTTCAAGGCCGGATCGGCAAGCTCGCCTGTTCCCGCCGGCAGTCCCTTCTCGTCGACAACCGCGGTCGCGTTGACCGACGGCGTCCCACCATCCGGCGTCACATCGATCGTCGGCGTCGAGTCCTTCAACAGGTTGATCGTCACCGTCGCCACCGACGAATCGCCATCACCGTCAACGATCTGGTACTGGAACGTCACCGTCCCTTCCTCGCCGGCAACCGGCGCGTAGGTGAAGGTGCCATCATTGTGGTAGGTAATCGTGCCGGCGCCGCCGCTCAGCGAGTTCGCCACATAGCTCACTTTAGTCTGATCGGTGATGGCCACTCCGTCCGCGCCAGACACGTCGTTGGCGAACACGTTCACCGTCACAGCGGCGTTCTCGGTCGCCTGCGTGGCGCTGTCATCATGCGCCGTCGGCACGTCGTCGACGATGTTGATGGTGAGTGTGGTGGAGGCCGGGTCGCCGTCGGTATCAACCACCTGGACGGCGAAATCGTCATGGGTGGTGTTGCCCGAGGTGTTGTCCAGCAGCGTGTAGGAATAGGTGTAGCCGGTCCCCGGCGTGCCGGTGATGGTCAGGTCGCCATACTGGCCGTGCACCAAAATGCCGCCGGCCGCGTTGGTCACCTCGATCTGGGTGTTGTCCTTGTCGGTCACATAGAGGTGGCCGATCGTGTCGCTGCCCGTGGTGATGTTCAGCGAGCCCGTCGCCGTCTCGCCCGGATCGCTGTTGTTGGTGCCGTTGTTGTCGGCAATCTCGCCCGAACCCGCCGGCTCGATACCGCGCGCCGCAAGGCCCGCTTCGTTCACCGCGCTGTGCCCCGACGCATCGGGAGCCTCTGGCGTCACATCGATCGTCGGCGTCGAGTCCTTCAACAGGTTGATCGTCACCGTCGCCACAGACGAATCGCCGTCGCCGTCAACGATCTGGTACTGGAACGTCACCGTCCCTTCCTCGCCGGCGACCGGCGCGTAGGTGAAGGTGCCATCATTGTGGTAGGTGACCGTTCCAGCGCCGCCCGCCAGCGATCCCGCGACATAGCTCACCTTGGTCGGATCGGTGATGTTCACTCCGTCCGCGCCAGGCACGTCGTTGGCGAACACGTTCACCGTCACAGCGGCGTTCTCGGTCGCCTGCGTGGCGCTGTCGGCAACCGCCGTCGGCACGTCGTCGATGATGGCGACGGCAAAGGTGGTGCTGGCGGTATCGCCGTCGACATCCGTGACAGTGATGCTGAAATTGTCCGGAACCGTATCGTTGGGGTCGAATCCGTTCGTCTGATTGGAATGAGTGACCGATTCGGTCACCGTGTAATTGTATTCGATAGCGCCCGTGGTCGGATTGAAGGAGACGATCGTGATGTAGCCGAAATCTCCCGGAATCTTGTCGCCGACCGCGGTGACGGTGACGCCGTTGATGACGATCGACCCGATTCCATCCGGCGCCTCAATGCTGATTGTTCCAGTGCTGGACGTTTCCGAATGGCTCGGCGCATCGCTGCCCGGCGATTGTGTCGGGCCGCCGTCAAGGCCGGTTTCGCTGGCCGCCTCATCCGGGGCAAGCAAGGACGTGGCCGTCACTGTAACCTGCCTGTCGACGATCGAGGGGAACAGTTCGCGCCGGTCCAATTGACCAAATTGCAAGGCTGTCGGCGGCAGCAGGGCCGACAGGTCGAACCCGTCGCCGATGCCGCCGGGAGGGACCGAGAAGTCTCCGCCTGCGCTCGAGTTCGAACCGCCCGGGCCGGCCGATATGGAACCGTCGGCACCGAAGGCAACATCGACATGGCTTGCTTCCAGCGCTGCAAGCAAGGCAACGCGCGGCACTTCGACGTCGCCGATGATGAAGGTCGGCACGTGCAAGGCGCCGTCCTTGATCACGATCACCGAGCCGTCGGCCTGTTCGAGCACAAGGTTGTTGCCGTCGACCTTGATGTTGTCGATGGAAACGTTGGACGGAAGTTTTACGATGTTGCCAGCGTCAGCCACATATTCGTGTGGTGCGGCCGCCGCGGGTGCGTTTGCCGTCGCCGGCGCCTCCGGCTTGGCGGGCGCTCCGCCGACATCGACCGGCACCGGTTCGGACGCTGCCGGCGCGGGCTGCTGCGTCGCCGTTGCTTGTGCGACCTGCATCTCTGCCGGCGAAATCTGACTGTTGTGTTCACCGGACGCAGAATGGTCGTCCATGGAACCCGAAAAGCTGTCCAGATCGATATTGGTGGTCATTGCTGAAACCCCTCCGTCATTTCCCGGAAAGAGACAGTGGCCACCTCTGCTTTGCAACAGTCCTGCAATCTATTTCATATATTCCGATATGCATGATTCGGCATTTTTTACACGTGGTAAACTACAGCAATATAACCTGATATACATTGACGCCCGCGGGAGCCGAAGGGATGGAGGTGAGCCGGAGCCGAGCCGCGATTCTTTGGTAAATAGAAGTATAAATTTGCATAAAATTTTATGTAAAACAGATGAAGTGGTTTGGGGGAAAGTTACCCACCTTCCTTTCCAATAATTTGAGACAAGATTGGTAGCGTCCACAGTCAAAGGTGGGCGTCATGAAAAAAGAAAACTCAGCCTCGGGAAAAACCGGGCTCAAAGTGTTCCTGCTGGCGATCGGACTTGTCGGCCTGGCAGGGCCATCATTCGCGAATGCCGTTTCCGGCGATGTCGCTGCCGCCGGCACGCTTCTGGAAAAGATCCAGACGACGCCCTGTCTCGGCGGTGTATCGCTGGCCAGGCCTCAGCCCTGGCAGCCAGCGGCCCCTTACCGGATCGGCATGGTGTTCGGCAGCTATGGCCCGGCGGCTGCCGATCGAGGCAACAGCTCATCAATGGCACAAGATGCGGCCGGGATAGATCCGGTGCAGACGTCGTCGATCATTCCGGGCGTATTCGGATCGGTTGCCTTGTCCATGCGCAATTTTCCCGTCGCGGCGCGCTGGGCACCCGTCTACCGGGCAATCACCGCCTGCTCGGCGGGCAGCGCCTGCGAGCGCAAGAGTGCGGCTTTTGCTAACATGATATCCACCGCTCAAGGCAAGGGATTCAGCGAGAAACTATCCTTCGTCAACAGCAGCGTGAATCGCCTGATCGCCTACAGGAAAGACAGTATCGTCTACGGCAAACTCGACTATTGGGCGAAGCCGTCGGAAATTCTCGAACGGCGAGCCGGCGACTGCGAGGATTTCGCCATCCTCAAGATGACGGCTCTGCTGCGGGCCGGCATTCCAACGCAGAGCATGGCGCTGGTTGTTCTCCAGGATCGCAAGCGAGGCTTCTTTCACGCAGTGCTGTCGGTGAGCACGGGCAGCGGCACCTTCATTCTCGACAGCCTGAGCAACACGGTTGTGCGCGACAGCGATCTGCCGGATTACGTTCCGCTCTATTCGTTCAGCACTGACCGGGCCTGGATCCATGGCTCGAGACCGGGCGGAGCCCAGATGGCCGACATCAAAGGCGGTTTCGCAACCGTCGCGCCGGGCGAAGGTTTTCAGCCGTAAGGTCTCGTTGGGATTGGCGGTGCATTCAGCCGGCGAAGACGAACGCCATCAGCAACTCCGGCTCGACCACCGGCGCGCGCACCGCATTCAGCTGGCCCCGATATCGACGCTCACCGGCGCCGATGACAAAGCCGGTGGCCACCGGCGTTTCGCCATTGGCATCGAGCCGCGCGAAGATATCAGCCACATTGAGGTCCAGCGCCAGCTTGAGGTCGTTGCGCGCATCATCGCTTGGGGCGATCGGCAGTTGACGCTTAACCAGTTGCTGGAACGGCGCGTTGAAAGTCAGGATCTTCTTCGACGATGCCAGGGCAAAGGCCGGTGACGGGCAAGCGACCAGTATGGCGTTGATGGTATTGATCGACGCAAGTCTTCGCAAAGTCAGGTTTTCGTCCGCCAATCCGCGCATGCAAGCCACCCTGATCGCAGATGTCAGGTTGCCCGTCTGCGCCTGGCTTTCGGCGATCTCGTCGATGAGCATGCCGATCGTGCATTTCCGGTTTTCGGCCATCTGCTTCAGCGCCATCCAGAATGCCCGCTCCAGACGAATGCCGCGTCGTATACCGCCGCGCGCCACGACCCGAAATTCCAGCCCAAAATCCGCGGCTGTGACTGAAGGCAGCAGCCGCTCGCGATCGGAATGATGGAGGCTGGCGCTACCGCTCACTCATCGCCTCCTCACGCGCCTTGTTGATCGGCTTCAGGAGGTAGTGCAGGATCGTCTTGCGCCCGGTCTTGATGTCGACTGAACAGATCATTCCGGGGATGATCGAATAGGCTTTGCCGTCTCTCTGAAGCGTCGATTTGTCCGTCGCCACACGCACCTGGTAATAGGGTTCCCCTGTCTTCTGATCGACCAGGCTGTCGGCCGTGATATTGGAGACCTTGCCTTCGATGCCGCCGAAGATCGAGAAATCATAGGCGGTGACTTTGATAAGCGCTTCCTGATCGGGGCGGATGAACGCGACATCCCGTGGCGAAACCCGTGCCTCTACCAGCAAGGTCTCGGAGGTTGGCACGATGCCGGCCACGACGGCGCCAGGCTGGACGAAGGCCCCGACCGTGTTCAGCTCCAGCGTGTTGACGATACCGTCCACCGGAGACCGGATATCGGTGCGCGCGACCTTGTCGGTCGCCCCCCTTATGGTTTCATCCACCACCGAAAGATCCGCCAGCGCCTGGGTAAGGTCGTCCAACGCCTCCTGCTGCAATTGCAGGCCAAGTTCTTCGACCTGAAGCTGAGCTTCCGTGATCGCCGCCTTGGCCTTCTTGACGGTCTCGCCCGCCAGGTTCAGCTGACCGTTGAGTTCGGTTTGTTCACGCTCCACCCGGAGCTGCTCGGTCCTTGCCATCAGGCCTTTCTTGACCATCGCGTCGACCAGTTTTGCCTCCTGGTCGCTGACGGCCAGGTTCTTGGTCAGACGGTCGGAATTGGCGATCGCCTCGGCCAGTTCCTTCTCGCGCTGATCGAGGCGTGACTTGAGCACGGATAGCTTGTTGTCGAAATTCCCGCGTCGGGCGATGAGCAGCTTCTGTTCGTTATCGCAGATTTGCGGAGCGATCGACTGAATGTCCTGCGGGCACGGAAATGGGCCCGAGAGATTGCCGGCCTGTTCGTATTTCAGCCTTGCTATGCGCACTTCCAGCGCGCGCGCCTTGGCCTGCTGCTCGCCGAGACTGGACGTATTGAGCGTGTTGTCCAGGCGAATGATGAGATCGTTCTTCTTCACGATCTGGCCGATCGTCACCGCGATTTCCTGAACGACACCGGCTTCACTCGCTTGAATGATCTGCGTCTTGGAAGCGGGTATGACCTTGCCGTCGCCGCGTGCGATCTCATCGACTTCGGCAAAGGATGCCCAGGCGACAAAAACGACGAAGAGCGCTCCTATGATGAATATGGACGCCGACGCAAAGAGCGGCGGTCGATCTTCCCTGGCAAGCATTTCCCACGCCCCAACGCATTGGATGCATTACTATTTGTTCTATCAGGCGCTTGTTTTCTGCAACGCCTGTATGACTTGGTCCTTCGGTCCGTCGGCAACGATCTTGCCCCGTTCGACAACGATCAGGCGATCGGCCAGTTCAAGCATGCTGAAACGATGTGTGGAGACGATCAGCGTGGTGTCGCGGTCAAACGCGACTTTGAGCTGCTTGATCAACTGGCGTTCCGATGCGAGATCCATCGAGCCCGATGGTTCATCGAGAAAGACGATTTTCGGCTTGGTCAAAAGCAGGCGTGCGATCGCCACCGTCTGCCTCTGGCCGCCGGAAAGATTGGTGCCGCGCTCGCCGACATTCATGTCGTAGCCGCGCGGGTGGCGCGAGACGAAATCGTCGACGCCAGCCGCCTTTGCCGCTTCGATGATCTGCTCATCGGTAGCCTCGGGGCATGCCATCAGGAGGTTTTCCTTGATGGTGCCCGAGAACAGATCGCCAGCCTGCGCAACGATGCCGACCGCGGCGCGAACCTCGGACGGGTGATACTGGCGAATATCGATCCCATCCAGCAGCAATTCGCCGGAAGTGGGCAGGAAGAGCCTGCCGATCAGCCGGCCCATCGTCGTCTTTCCCGATCCGATGCGGCCGATGATGCCGATCCGCTCGCCCGGCTTCACCGAGAAATTCAGGCCGGTCAAAACCTCATTTTCCGTGCCGGGATAGACGAACCCGACGTTTCTGAACACCATCGCCCCGTTGCGAATGGGGCGGTTGACAAACCCCACCGTATCGGGTCGGTCTTCCGGCTGAGCCATGATCGAGTTCACCATTCTCAACGAGAGCATGGCCTGGCGGAACCGGGACAGCGTGATGGCGATCTGGCCGAGCGGAGCCACGGCCCGGCTCGCCAGCATCACCGTTCCTATGATCGCTCCCGTCGAAACATGCCCTTCGGAGAAGGCATACGCGCCGGCCACCACCAGAGCGACGGTCACCAGCTGTTGTATGGACTGGGTTATGTTGCCCGCGGCCGCCGAAAGCTGCTTGATCTTCTCGGACGTGTTGGCGGCGTTCTTGGAGTGCTCCCCCCATTTTCGCAGCAGATACGCCTCGGCGCGCAGCGACTTGATCGTCTCCAGCGTGGAGATGGATTCGACCAGCAGGGACTGGCGTTGCGACGCTTCGTTCATCGAGGCGGCGACGCGCTTGCCGATGCGGCGCTGGGTAATCAAGCCGACGATGACGGACATCACGAAGGCCAGCGCCGGTATGACCACCAGCCAGTCGCCTATCGCATAGATGACAAGGAGAAAGACGAAGACGAATGCCGTGTCGATGAACACGCTGATGGTGTTCGAGGTGAAGAACTCCCTGACGAACTCATATTGCGTGACCCTGTTTGCGTATTCACCGGTCGAACCGGGACGCGCCGACAGCGACGAGTTCAGCACTTTCTCGAACAGGAGATACGATATGCGAAGATCCGCCTTGCGCCCGGCATAGTCGATGAGGGAGGCCCTGGCCGTCTTCAAAAGCAGATCGAACAGGATGACGGCGCCAATGCCGATTGCCAGAACCCACAGCGTCGATATCGCCTTGTTCGGCAGGATCCGGTCGTAGACGTTCATCGTGAAGATGGGCGAGGCTATGGCCAGGACGTTGATGAACACCGCCGCCAGTACGACCTTCGAATAGGTGCGCCAGAAAGCGCCCATCGTTCCGGTAAGCCAGTGTCTCCGCTCGATCTTGGCCGCCGAGCCGACCGACATGCCCTCGGCGGCATTGGCATAGGTGATCGAGAAGGACGCTCCGCCGCTGATGTAGCTGGCGGCGAGTTCCGATCTTCCGATTGCGGTGCGGCCGTCTTCCTGGGGCGCGGTGATATACGCACCGTCTTCGGTTTGAGCGAGCAGGGCAACAGGCAACTGGCTGACGCGAAAGACGATGGCGGGCAAGTCGATGCGGCCTCTGAGAAAGTCGCGATGACTGAACTCGGTGACTTCCATGCCGATGCGCTCGGCAAGGTGCCTGATGTCGTCGATTTCAATTCGCGTGTCCGAGAGCGGCACGCCGGCAAACAGCACGGTCCCGGCGCTCGGCCTGCCGAGATATCCGGCAACAGCTGAGAAGCAGGCCTTGAACGCCTCCTTGGGGGAGAGGATGTTTGGTTGCTGGTTCACGATCTGCCCGTCGGGACTCTCGCTAGACCTTGTGCCGTCTTATTTCTTCCTGACAGGGGCGAGAATGTCGAAAGGCAGGTCGTTCTTCTGCTCCGACGGCGTCCGCGCATAGGTTTCAGTGTCCGCGGTTTCCGGTGCCGCAAACTCGGTTCGCGCATAGGCCGTCGCTTGTTTCGCCGGCTGAAGGTTCATCGTTTTCAGCAACTGTCCGGTCGCGGCCAGCAGCCGGTACTGGGCAAACAGCGATGCATAGGACGAGGTATCAGCCAGCGTCGCCGTGTTGAACCGCGTATTCTGCGCATCCAGCACGTCGAGCAGCGAACGCTGTCCGACTTTGAACTGCTCGCGATAGGAAACGACCAGCTTCTCACTGGAGGCGGCTTGTTGCCTCAGGGTCTTTGCCAGATCGGCTTGCCGGAAACGGCGATCCCATGAGGTGCGAACGGCTTCCTCGATTTCGCGCTGGACCTGATGCAGCGCCAGACGCTGTTCGCTGGTACGGCGGATCTGCTCCTGCTCGTTGGCCTTGTCGATGCCGCCGCGATAGAGGTTCCAGCGCAGGACCACACGCGCCTGCAGGTCGGTGGTGTCGCCATCGTCGCCGTCAATGTCAGCTCCCGCCCGCGCGCGACCTTCAGCGATGATGGAGGGGCCAAATTTTGCCCGCGCAGCATCCACGAGGGAAGCCGCCGCGTCGATGTCGCTGTTGGCCATATGTACGCGCGGATTGCTTTCCCGCGCCAACCCTATTGCTTCGTCAAGCGAGCGTGGGAGCGCGGCCGAGACATCGCCCGGCCTCGAAGGGCTGGTCAGTGGCTTTCCGACGGTCTTGAAGAAGCGGATCTTGGCCGCTTCCAATTCCTCGGTCGCCTCCTGCATGCGCGCCTTGGCTGCGAACAGCCGTTCCTCGGCTTGTTGCCGGTCGGCCTCGTTCAGCGCGCCGCCCGAGATGCCTTGCCGGATGTCACCCAGAATTGCCTGGTGGAAGCCGAGATTTTTCTTCGCTTCGGCAACGATCGAAGCCTGCAGCATGTACTCCAGGTAGTCCTGGACAACGGACAGCCCGATGAATTCGGACCGTTCCAGCACCCGGAACGAAGCGCCGTCGACGCGCGATGCCTGACGGTTCAATTCGGCCCGCCTTGCGCCGCTGTCATAAAGCGTCTGCGAAACGGTAAGATCCGTTTCAGCCGGATAGAGTGAATCGTCCTCTATCGACAGTGAGCGCCGGGATGGATTGTCGAGCCGGCGAACGCCGGCCGATGCCTCGACATCGACACTGGGAAGATAGAGGCCCTTGGCCTGCCGCAACTCGAACTCGATTGCTTCGCGGTTTTCGATTGCCTGTCCAATCTCGGGATTGGATTCCACCGCAACGGCCATCGCCTCCTTGAGCGTGAGCGCATGAGCACCCCCGCAGGTCAGCATGGTGGCCGCCATCAAAAGACCAAGGCGCTTGCCTATGGTCGACATGCTTGTCGTATTCATTTTAACCCACCCTAACGTTTCCCCAGCGCCCGTATTCTTGAGCGCTATAGCCAAGCCAAGGCCTGTCCATCGGTGGATTATTCACAGATTCATGAAATATGAGAGCGAATATTGATTTAGCGGTCGCTAAAAAGGTGATTCAGATCACAAGGGCTGCGAGATGTAACAAAAATGGCACATAGATACCGACCCGCTGCGGTTGTATCCGAACGCCGTCACGTGTGGAAAAGCTCGAAAAACAGAAGGCGGTTGGCCGATGCGGGCAGAATCATACCGGCCGGATAGTAGCTATTGACGGCCGAAGCCGCGGTTGGATCGCTATTTCGGACAACGCCACGACGTGCCGCGTCGAACAATGCGCCATCGGCGGCGACACTGCCCCGGAGCCGCACACCGATCGCAGGCTGCCCCCGTCTTTTTCAACGCGCGCTTAGCGCGACCATGCGGTCGAGCGCCGAAGTCAGGCCGTGCAGCGACACCGGGAATGTCATCGGGGTCTCGGCGTTCGTCGTGACGTTGAGCTTCAGCACCGAGCCCTCTCTCATCTTTCCAAGTATCGGCCGGTCGATGGCAAAGACCGCGAGGCAACCCGTTGGCAGGCAGGTCCTGAAGCGCTGCGGGGACAAAGGCGGCTGATCGTCGATTTGGAGCGTCACGCCCGAATCGAGCAAAATGCCGAAGGGCAGAAGCAGGGTAGCCGTCGTCGAACCGTCCGCGCGTCGCGCGATCTCCACGGCAAGAAGCCTCTGGCCGCTCTGCTGGACTTGGTCCTGCGAAAGTGAGCACACCCTCGTCTTTTCGCGAATGGAACAGGCCACGCTCCAGTCCTGATAGACTTCGCGCAGCGACGATGGTCCGTCGGGAACAGCCGCCACCTGTTGCTGGGCCAACGCCGGCGACATCAATGACAATACGATTGCCCCACATGCGGAGACGGCCTTGGGGCCAAGCTTCATGTACAAACCCACTCGCGTATCTTGCATTCGGTCCCCGCCGCCTCGCAGGCATGCAGAGCGAGGTCTTCCGCTTCCTTGCGGGTCTCGGCGGAGTTCACGCCCCAGGACGTCAGCCGGTCGGACTGCTTCTTCTCGGCCACGGCCAGGGCGCCGCAGTGCTTGTAGGGAAAGCCGGTCTCGTCGTCGTCGTTCCAATGGCGGTGGTTGCGGAACACGGTGACAACAGTGCAACCCTTGCCGCCGGCGTTCTCGCAGTATTTCATCGCGGCGTCCTTCGCTTCCTGGCGCTTGTCGGCGCCCCAGAAGAAGCCGTGCTTGGTGTCGGCGCTGGAATAGGCGATCGCCCCCCAAATGCCCTTTTCCTCCTTCGGCTCCGGCTCCGGCGGTGCCACAAGGTCGGCCGAGACAACCTGCCCGCTCCACAGCAGGGCCATGCACAAAACTGCCAGACGTCGCGATTTCATGGTCTGCAATCCTTTCCAGGAGCCCTCGCCCATTCGCCTATCCCGTGTCTCACTTCGACGCCGACGCGATGGAAATCACCACGCAGCTATTGCCTGTCGGCAGGAGAAGCGCTTGACCCGAATTGCCGCCGAGCTCGTACACTTCGACCTGCCCGAGATGGTCGGTAATCTTGCTGCCTTGCGGAAGAACGGACGGGATCTCCGAACACGGGCTGGCGAACGGCGCCACCCGCACCATCGCGCCTTCGCAACCCGAAGCGGTGGGCGATGCGAAAACCACGCCGGCGGCCGGTCCGCTGTATTTTTCTGTCGCATAGTCCATGCCCACAAGGGCCTGCACCGCGTGTTTGTCGGCGGCCTGGTCGTTCCACAAGGATTTGACGCTGTATTTCGCGCCCGTCGTCAGAACCTGTCCGAGCACCGGAAAGATTGTCGAGCAGGCCTGCACGCCGGCCTGTTTGACGTGTTCGAGGAAAGGCGTGTCCGGCAATGCGGGCGGCGCCGTCCCGGCCTGCGCGGCGGTCGGGGTGCCGACGAGACCGGCGATCGCGGCATAGTTCGCGGCAGCGAAGCCGATGCCCATCATGGCCAGCCCCAGCAGCGAGAAGCCGAGAACGCGCGGCCACCGCCGCTGCCGCTCGGCGATCCTGTTGCGATCGGGCTCGACGGTCCTCTTGCGGTCCGGCTCGACGCTCGGGCCACGCGTTGCGGAGATGAACGGGTCTTGCTGGCTCACAATGCTGCCTCGGTTATTTGACTGGCGACAGGGCTTCCGTCAGCCCCTTGAGTGTTGCGGTCACGGTGATCGTCTGGCCGTCGACGGTCGCGTAGGAGATCGCCGGCGTGGCGTTCTGCGATATCTGCTGGCGCATGACGGGTCCGACCGGCAGCATCCCGACGCAGACCATTTCGTTGCAGCCGTTCAAGTGAACGTCGATTGCCTGGTTCCGCCCATCGAACTTCAGCGATACCAGGCCGTCGCTCTTGGCGTTCGGCGCGGTGCGCAGGATCATGTACGGCTTGCCGTCCTTGGTGGCCGCAAGCGACCAGCTGAATGCGACCTTTCCCGCCTGGTCCTCGATAATCTGGGTGACGTTGCAGACCTTCTGGCGGGCCTTCAGGTTCTCGTCACAGATCAGCGTCCAGTTCTCGAACGGGCGAGTGGTCCGTTGATATTCGCCAAGCTTTACGTCCGGAGGCACCGCGACTTCGGAAGGCTTTATTCTATAACCGGCAGCAGGGACCGCCTCCTGCCCAGCTGCGCACAGGCCGGACAGGAGCAGGCAAGTCATGGAAATTGCGACAGCAGAGACTGCTTGCCTGATCATGACCTGGCTCAGTTCAGAGTAAGGCTGACACCCGCGCCAACACCCCAGTGCCCGCCCGCGGCCGTGCCGGACACATTCGCTCGAACGCGTCCTTCCTCACTGGTGTAACCCGCACCAAACGCGAGGGCACCTTCACCGCGCCAAAGGCCTCCGCCGGCCGCCACGCTCAGCTTGCCGGGACGGTCGTCGTACCGCAGCGAGGCGGCCGCCAGGCCGATCGCGGCGGCTTGGCGCGCTTCACTCCGAACCCCGCCCATGTCCATGTTGAGCTGGCTAAGCTTGGAGTCCGTGTACGCATTGGCTTGCTGGAGCGTGGTGCCCGCCACCTTGTCGGTATAGGTTTTCGAATCCGCCAGGTTGAACGACAACCCATCCGTGAGTTGCTTGACGTTGACCGCATCATTGTTCGCGACGCCCGCCCCGACATTGTGGATGACCACCGGCGCGTTCGGGTCGCCGCCGGCGAGCGTTAGCGAGTTGGATTTGTTGCCGTCCACGTTCTTGTCGTACTGGACGGAGAACTCAGTGAGATCGCCGACACTCCCTTGCATTGCCTCGACTGCCTGGTTGGTCGCAAAGAGCTGGCTGCCGTTGATGGCGTCGGTAGAGCTGGAACTGATCCGGCCCGCCGCCACATTGGTGACGGTGCGCTCGTTGCCGACGCTGCCGACGCTCACCGTGCTCGTCGGAGCGGTTCCGGCAAACGTGTAGTTGACGCCGTTGATCGTGGTGCTGGTGGTGGCGACCGCCGCCGCCGTCGTCGAGCCCGCGCCGAGAGCGACGCTGCCCGGCTCGTTGGCCGTGGCGCCGGCGCCAAGCGCCATTGCCTGGGCGCCGTTGGCGGTCGAGTTCGTGCCGAAAGCAATGCTGTCGGCCTGATTGACCGTCGCGTTCTGGCCGATCGCGATGCCTCCCGGCGCCGTCTGCTGCACGATGGCGCCGTTGCCGATGCCGATGCCGTTGTCGCCGTTGACGGTCGTGCTCGGACCAACCGCAACCGAATCGGTGCCGACCGCAACCGAGTCCGATGCCGTCGAATTGGCGTGGAAATACTTGGTCCCTGTCACCGCGAAAGAGCTCAGCGCGCCCTTCAACTGGCGAAGCGAGACCGCGTCCTGGTCCTCCGTGCCGTCGGCCACATTGGTGATCTGGCGATAGGATGTGGAGGTGCCCACCGAGACGGCGCCGAGCAGTGTCTTGTCGGTGGTGTTGAAGGGAATGAGGCCGGTGCCGGCGAGAACCGATCCCGATACGGGCGCTACCGCACGATCCGAGACCGAACCGGAGCCGAGCGCCACGCCGCCGTCGATGCTGACATTGCTGTCGCGGCCGAGCGCCAGCGAATTGTCGCCCGACGCGGTCGCCTGGTAGCCGACGGCGGAGGAGCCGACCCCTTGAGCGAAAGCGTCGGTGACGGGAAGCGTCGAGTCGTTGGTGCGCACATAGCGGATGCCGTCGCCATTGGCGTCGGTGAAGATCGTCGACGTGTCACCGGCGATGTTGGCGATCGTATTGCCGAGATTGGTGATGTCGGCGGTGTTGGTGGCGGTCGTATTACCAAGATTGGTGATGTCGGCAGTGTTGGTGGCGATGTTGGCGGTGTTGGTGGCGATATCTGTCGTGTTCTGCGTCACTTGCTGATTGGTCGCGAACAGCTGCGAGCCGTTGACGGCGTCTGTCGAGGAGCCGCTCAACCGCCCGGCCGCGACATTCTGGATCTGGCGTTCGGCTCCCAGCGAACCGACCGAGAACGCGCCGGCCGGAGTCCCGCCCGCGAAGGCGTAGTTCACACCGCCGATCGTCGTGCCGCCGACCGCGGTCGTGGCGCCGGATACGGAATTGAGGCCGATCGCCACGTCACCGGCATTGTTGGCTATCGCGTTCGGGCCGACCGCGACGGAATCCGTCCCGAGCGCCTGAGAATCCGCCAGAACCGAGTTGGCGTGGAAATACTTGATGCCGCCGCCGGTGTTGATGTCGGTGATGGTGCTCCCGATGTTGGCGATATCGGTCGTGTTCTGCGTCACCTGCTGATTGGTCGCGAACAGCTGCGAGCCATTGATCGCGTCTGTCGAGGCGTTGCTGAGCCGGCCTGCCGCGACATTGGTGATCGTGCGCTCCGCGCCGAGCGCGCCGACGCTGACGGTGCTCGTCGGGGTCGTGCCGGCGAATGTGTAGGCCGTGCCGCCGATCGTCGTGCCGGGCGTGCCGACAGCCACGTCGGTCACCGAGCCCGAGCCCAGCGCCACGTCGCCGGAACTCGCCGTCGCCGTCGCGCCATTGCCCAGTGCCACATTGCCGACGAAGCCGACAGCACCTGCGGTCGAGCCGTTGCCCAGCGCCACCGAGCCTTGCCCGATCGCCTTGTTGTTGTTGCCGATGGCGACCGCGCCATTGGCCATATTGGCCCCGGTTGCGCTCGCCGTGCCGTCGCTGTTGGCGATGTTGTTGGCGCCGCCGGTGAAGGCGCCGGTGCCGCTGGCGTAGCTCGGATCGCCGATGGCGACCGCGCCGTCGCCATAGGCTAGGTTGCCGTAGCCGATGGCGACCGCCTTGCCGCCGTCGGTAGTCGCGCCCGTGCCGATAGCGACGGAGTCGGCGGAGATCGCGCCGGCGGCGGTGCCGATGGCGACCGCATTTTCGCCTAGTGTCACCGCGCCGGCTCCGATTGCTGTCGAGGCCGCCGCTGTCGCGATGGATGTCGTGCCGAAGGCGATGGAATCGTCGCCCTGGGCAGTGGTCGAACGGCCACCCGCGAACGCACGGGCACCCGTGGCCTTGGAGCTGGAACCAAGCGAAGTGGCGTATGTTCCGCTAGCCGTGGCGCCCAATCCCAGCGCGCTGGCATTTGCGGCCGTTGCTGCAGCGTTGTTGCCCAAAGCCGTGGTGGAGACGTCCGTGGCCTGGGCTCCAGAGCCCGCCGCGACCGAGCCCACTCCGCTCGATACGGCCGAATTGCCCAGGGCCAGCGCGAATTGGCCCGAGGCCGTGGCGACATTGCCGAAGGCTGCCGAGTTTAATGCAGATGCATTTGCCTGAGGACCGATCGCGACGCCATTGGTGCCGGCGGCCTGGGCCTGGAAGCCCACGGCTGCCGAACTGGCGCCGCCCGCCGAGGTGCCGATGCCGAGCGCAGTGCTGCCGACTCCGCCGGCGTTGGCGGTGACGCCGGCCGCGAGAGAATTGGTTCCTATCGCTTTCGCTCCGGACCCGAACGAGGATGCGTTTATGCCGCTGGCGACGGACGCGTTGCCGATCGCCGTGCTGGCAGAGCCGCTCGCAACCGAGGAGGCGCCCATCGCTATGGCAGCCGTTCCCGTCGCCTTGCTTTGGCGTCCGATCGCAGTGGCGTCGACCTGAGACGCCAGTACGTCCGTGCCGAGGGCGATGGCACTCTCTTGAAGGGCGCCCATTCCCGCAGCGGTTCGGTTGCCCAGATTGACGGCATTGATCGCGGTCGCGGTCGCCTGGAATCCGATGGCGATGGCATTCTGGTTGCTTGCGACGGCGCTATTACCTTGGGCAAGCGAATCCAGCCCGGATGCTGTAGCCCCGAACCCGAGCGCGGTGGCGCGCAGCCCGGTCGCCCGGGTAACATAGCCGATCGCCGTCGAGTTCGTTCCGTCGGCACGCGCGTTCAGGCCAAAGGCGGCCGCGCCTGTGGTTGCAACCGAATTGACGCCAATGGAACTTGCTCCGTCCCCGTTGGCCTTCGCGTTCCCGCCTAACGCGAGGGCATTGACGCCGGTTGCCCCCGCGAAGACGCCTATGCCTATGGAGTTGAGGCCATTGACACTCATCGAATAACCGATGGCGATCGTAGCGTCGCCCGTTGCACTGTTGGAGGTGCCCAACGCCACGGCGTTATTGCCATTCGTCGTGGCACCGTTACCGACGGCAACGGCGTTGGCGCCGGTCGCCGAACCGCCGCCGGCCTGGTATTGTGCCTGGGCCGGCGCCGCAGCCATGCCTATCGCGAAGGCGCCCAGGGTCGCGGCCGCCGACATCCCGCCGACGCCCAGCGTTCCCAGACCCATATTCTTGCGGCCAAGGCCGAGCACGCGGTGGGCCATGCGCAGCACCGCCATCAGGCGGCGGCGTCCCGAACGCGAGCCGCGATCGGCACCCGCAACCCACTGCCCGGTGAAGTTCACCGCCCGATTCCGGACGAACGAGTCACTCGAAATCTGATTGTCGGTCATGGTTCCCTCTCCGCTGGCCGGCACGAAATGTCTGACAATTCCGCTCCACAGCAGGAAGACATGATTCCTGCCTGCGGTATTTCAGGAAATTGCTGTCTCGTGAGAAAATATCGCCGCTGCCCGGCATAGGTTAACAGCTCGTTACTTTAGCCGAACCTTCAATAAGAGGTCAGCCGCGCATAATTCAGAACTTGTGTAACTTAGCCGCCGTTTAAGCTTCGCGCTTAATCTTTCCCATCCGCGCCTGTAACGGCGTTACCTGCCGGTATTTCTTCATGACCGTAGTAAAATGGCTCTGGCTTGAGAACCCGCTCAAATGAGCGATGTCGGCGATCGTCAGGCGCTTGTCGAGAAGCAGTCTTTCGGCGAAGTCCAGCCGCAGATCGAGAACATGCTGATGCGGCGGCACCCCGAACGTTTTGGCGAAAGCCCGCACAAAATGGTAGGGTGAAAGCCCGCAAACCGCGGCCATCTCGGCCAGCGCCAGCTTGCGCGAAAAGTTCTCGTTCAGGAACTCCTGCACCCTGCGTGCACCGCGGACCGAAAGTCCGCCTTTCACGTTCGGCGTCGGCTGCCGCATCATATCGGTTCCGGAAGCCCATTCCAGGGTATCGTCATCGCGCCGCATCCTTCAGTCTGCTGAGACCTCCCATACGGAAATCAACCTGAGGGCGCATCTTCTGTTCCCTCAAGAAAACAATTCGTGATTGGTCGGACCGACTTATGCTGGCTCTGCTCCGCAAACGAGAGGGATCAGCACGAAACGGGCGACTGGCCTCGGCACCGATGATCCCGGTCAGCCCGGATCTGGATGCATGCGCCGGCACAATCCCAAGGGAATGCTCCGTGGCGAGGAACTTCTGCGATCCAGGGCTACGGACGGAGTATACCGCGCTGCCCTGCGGGGTGGCCCCTCTCGGGCCTGCACTTTCAGGAATTATATCGAACACATGTCGAGCTGTCCGCGCCCGACCGACGCCCCGGGAAACGCCGCTTTCCCGGGCTTCGTCCGCATTTTTCATCCGCCTCGCCTCAGCCGCTCTGCCTGCCGCCTGAAATCCCCTTAGCCCACGCCCCAAATCAACGTAACGCACACGCCTCGGATGAGGAAGAACTCCCATGCGCAAAGAAAAATTTTTGTTTGGGATAAAGAGAAAAAAATGACCCAGAGAGGAAATTCAAGAACATTTTTTTCCGGCGGTCGCGAGGTCTTCCTCGTCAACGCGTTTTCGTTCATCAGTCTTGGTATGAATCGGCGACGCATTTCCGCACGGTGCCAAACGCCGATATGAAGGCCGCATCGAGCCTCCGCCGGCCTGCGACCTGGTTTTGCCACCTGCGGCCAGGCAACAACGCGGGATAAAGTTAGCCGGTTGCGCCCGGACGCTAGGAACCATTGCGACGCTGCTCGTACAGATCCCACGCAAGTTCCACAAAACCCAGAAGAACATCCTCCTCGCTCCACCCGGCCGCGACCGCCGCCTGGACGATCTCACGCACGAGAGGCAGCAATTGGTTCTGACATTCGGCCGACATGTCGAGGGCGGCGTCATCTCCAGGAGGCCTATTGAAGTTGAATTTCACCATTCGGCGCTCCCCTCGCCCACAGTCAAAATGTTACATCGGTAATTTTATTTTCAGCTGATATACAGTAACTCCGGGGCCAAGCATAGGAAACCTTCCAGGATCGAAATGGCGCAGGACAATGCCCGATCAAACCTCTCTATGCTTTCCTGTCGCATGCACGCAGTTGCGGATTAGATGTTCTCGCGGGTGTAGATCTCGAAGGGAAGGATCGTCGTGAAATTGCCGCCTTCGTTCGGAGCGGAGACGGCGCGGACCATGCCGGCCAGCGCTTCCTGCGCGATGCGGGCGAGCGGGTGCGAGATGAGGACGGTTAGCGTGCCGTCGAGTAGCGCTGCGCGGGTGACGTCCATCAGCTCGTAGCCGACGACGACTACCTTGCCGGCCCGACCGGTGGAACGCAGTGCGGCAATCGCTCCGGTGATGCCGCCACCGGCGATGTAGAGGCCCGAGAGATCCGGATTGTCGATCAGTAGCTTTTCGGTCATCTCCTGCGCTATGGCTCTGGATTCGAAAGTCAGCACCGGCTCAAGCAGCGTGAATCCCGGCGCGTGCTCGCGGAAATAGGAACGGAAGCCGCTTTCGTTCATCTCCTGGCAGCGGTAGCGGTGATTGCCGACGAGGATGCCGAGCTTGCCGGGCTCATGGCAGACGTGTTCGAACACCCAGGCCGCTGTGCGCCCGACCTTCCAGTTGTCCAGGCCGATATAGTGGATCTCGCCCGTCGCCGAGATCTGCGAGATCAGCGCGAAGACCGGCACGTTTCGGACCTGCAACGCTTCCACTGCCTGGACGACAAGAGGATGGACCGCGGCCACCACGCCCAGGGCGTCGCATTCCTCGCCCAACGCCAGTATTCGCGACGCAATGTTTTGGGGCGACAGGTCGTCGAGAAATTCCGTCCGCAGCTCAATCTCGCAGTCGGGCATGGTTGGCGCCGCCGCGCGCAGCGCCTCGGCGATGTTGTGATAGAAGGCGCGGCCCGGTTGGTGCAACAGAAAGCCGAACCGGTAATGCGGTCGGGCGGCCGCTATGCGGCTGCGCAGCGCACCCATGCCGTAGAAGCCGATCTGCTCCGCCGCGAGCCTGACGCGCTCGCGCGTGCCCTGGCGGACAGCGCCCGAGTCGCTCAGCGCCCGGTTGACGGTGGCCACGGAAACATTCGCCTCGGCGGCCACATCCTTGATCGTCGGCCGCTTATTCTGATCCATTTCGTCTCATGAGACTGTAGCAATTGATACAAACATATCATTCGTTGGGAAATTCTGACACGAATGATACAATCATTTTGGAATAAACATTCTATCCTTGATTCATTTTGGATCAAGATGTTTATCTCTGCAAAAGCAAGCAAGGCGGAAAACGCCAGCCCAAGGATAGCAGCCGCACCGCGCAGACATGGTTCTGGCCTCCGCCTTTCAGGCGGGGTGGGACAGCGTGCGAGCCATCCCAGGGTATGGCGGGGTTCGGCATTTGCGGGTGGAGGATTTGCATGGACGATCTCAAATACGGCATGCGCGACAAGCGCGGCGACTGGAAGCCAAGCGAGCGCCTCGAGACAGCGCCATTATGGTACTGGCCGCCCAGGCTGCCGAAGATCCTGGCATGGCTGCCCGGCTACATCTGGCCGTGGAATGCGTTCCACATGGCCACCACCCTGCTCTATTGGTTCTATGTCGTGCCCAGCGTCGAGACGATGAAGACGATCAGCTGGGGCTGGCCGCTGTGGCTCTATGCCGTCAACGCCGCGGCGATCTTCGTCTTCTACGGCATTTTCGAGTTGCGCTACTACGTTCAGCGCGCGCAGGCGACGCGCTTCAAATACAATCACAAATTCCCCGGCGACACGCCTTCGGATGTGTTCTGGTTCCAGAGCCAGAACCTCGACAACTTCCTGCGCTCGTTCTTCATCACCATTCCGTTGTGGACGGTGGTCGAAGTTATCTTCCTGTGGTGCTTTGCCAATGGCTACGTGCCGTGGGTCGGCTGGCAGGATCATCCGGTCTACCTGGCAGCACTTGTGCTGGTCGCGCCCGCCATCCACGAGGTCCACTTCTTCTTCATCCACCGCCTGATCCACTGGGGACCGCTCTATCGCTGGATCCACTCGGTCCACCACAATTCGATCAATCCTTCGCCCTGGTCCTCGCTGTCGATGCATCCGGTGGAAGGCTTCCTCTACCACGCGGTCGCCTTCTGGCATCTGATCATACCGTCCAATCCGATCGTGGCGCTGTTCCAGCTGCATGTCGCCGGCTTCGGCGCCGTCAACGGCCATCTCGGTTTCGAGAAGCTGGAGGTGACCGAGGACACGGCCATCTCGAGCGAAGCGTACGCACACTACCTGCACCACAAGTACTTCGAGGTGAACTATGGCGGGGAGGGACTGATCCCGCTCGATAAGTGGTTCGGCACCTGGCACGACGGCACCAGAGAGGGCGACGCCATGATGGACGCCCGCTTCCAGAAAAAGAAGGAACGCATGAACGCCAAGGCCGCGGCGAACCCTTGATCACGTGACGCGGTGCGCAACGGGAGAGGTGCGTACTCGCGAGATCACCGATTTTTCTAAGAATCCGTCCGAAGACGGCAAATGGGAGGAAATGACATGAAGCGTATCACCAAATTCCTGGCAGCGGTCATGCTTGCGAGCGTCGCGGCAACGGCGGCCACATCGGCAATGGCCGAGTCGAAGGGCGCGAAGATCTTCGTCATCGGCGGCAAGGCCGACGATCCGTTCTGGTCGATCGTCAAGCGTGGAGCTGAGGACGCCGGCAAGGTGGTCGAGGCGCAGGGCGGCTCGGTGACGTGGCTCGGGCCGCAGAACTACGACAATCTCGGCGCGGATGCGGCCGACCTGATCCGGACCGCGATCTCGCAGCATGCGGATGCCATCGTCGGCCCAGACTGGGTGCCTGAATCCATGGACGACGCCTTCAAGGCCGTGGTCGCGGCTGGCATTCCGCTCATCATCTATAATGCTGGCGGCCTTGACGCGGCGGACAGGCTTGGCGCCATGAACTACGTCGGCAGCGATGACTACAAGGCGGGCTTTGCCGGCGGCGAGTATTTCGGCAACCACGACCTCAAGAACGTGGTCTGCGTTAATACTCTGCCTGGCGCCGCCAACCTCCGTGCGCAGTGCGCGGGTCTGCTTGCCGGCATCGCAAAACATGGCGGCAAGGGCGTGGAATTGCCGCTGCCGATGAGCAGCTTCGGCAATCCGACCGCCGTGGCTCAGGCTCTCAAGGCACATCTGCTGCAAAACGCGGACGTCACTGGCGTGTACACGATCGGCAACGTGGACGCCAACAGCGCTGCGAACGGCATCATGCAGGCGGGCTTGAGCGATAAGGTCAAGCTTGGCGGCGTCAACATGGACGAGACCATACTTGCCAACATCAAATCGGGGTCGCAGCTATTCACCATCGACCAGCAAGGCTACCTCCAGGGCTACCTGGCGGTGTCGATCCTGAATGGTCACGTCAACTATGGTCTGACCGTTCCGACACGTGAGATACTGACCGGTCCCGGCGTCGTCGATGGATCGAACGTCGATGCGACGATGGTGGGTGTGAAGGCTGGCGCCAGATAGAAGTCGCAAGCTCTCCGCGATCGATGTGTCCGGCCCCAAGGCAAAGCCGACGGCCGGGCACATTCCTCGACAGTGAGCACTGCGCCGTGGCGTGTTGTTAGCCCGCCTCAAAAGAAACGCCGAGGATTCCCAATGAATTCAATGGTCGGAAGTCAAACAACTGCCAAGGTTGGATCAACGCCCGACGTCGGGCTGTCAATCGCCACTCTCTTGCGCCGCCCTGAAATGGGCTCCTTTCTGGGCATGCTGGCGGTCTTCGCGTTCTTCGCCATTTTTGGTGGCGTCAATTTCGTAACCGCGGGTGGCTCGGCGAGCTGGTTGAACGTAGCGTCCGAGATCGGAATCGTCGCACTTCCGGTCGGGCTCCTGATGATCGCGGGCGAGCTGGATATTTCCATCGGTTCGGTCATCCCGGCGGCATCGATGACAGTCGCGATAATTTCGGGCCACTACGGGCTTCCGATCATAGTCGGTGTTCTTGCCGCGCTTGCCCTTGGGCTCCTTGTCGGTTTCATCAACGGGGTTCTCGTCATTCGAACCGCCGTGCCTTCGCTGATCGTCACACTCGGCAGCCTCTTTGCCGTGGCAGGGCTAACGCTGGGCGTCTCGATCATTTTGACTGGCAGCACCGGCGTCGCCATACGGGCCGACCCGTTGGCCAAGGCCATCTTTGGCCAATTTGTCGGCGGAATGTTCCAGGTCACCATTTTCTGGTGGCTGGGTGCGGCGATCATTGTCGGCTACCTCTTGCACTTCTCGCGTTACGGCAACTGGATCCTCGCACTGGGGGGCGACAAGGTAAGCGCTCGCAACGCCGGGATACCCACCGACCGCGTTATCATCCTGTTGTTCATGGGCAGTGGCCTGTGCGCGGCATTCGTCGGCATGTCGCAGGCGTTGCTGTACAACAGCGCCCAGGTTTCGACCGGGCAGTCATTTATCTTCAACTCGATAATATCGGTGGTCATCGGCGGCGTGCTGCTCACCGGCGGTTTCGGCTCCGTGGTGGGTATCGTTTTCGGAACAATCACCTTCGCCATTGTCAACCAGGGCATCTTCTACACCGGCTTCGATGCCAATTGGGCGAGCCTTATCATCGGCGTCCTGCTGTTGGCGGCAGTCCTCATGAACAACACGTTCCGCAAGATGGCGTTGACCTACACGCCGAAGAAGAAGTGAGGGCAACCATCATGGCCGAACCAATTCTCCAGCTTTCGAACGTCAACAAGTCCTTCGGTCCGATTGACGTGCTCCACGACATCTCCCTGGCCGTCAAAGCCGGCGAGGTTCTCTGTTTGCTTGGCGACAATGGCGCCGGCAAGTCGACCCTGATCAAGATCCTTTCGGGCGTCCATCAACCGACTTCGGGCACGATCCTGATGGACGGCAAGCCGATTCAATTCGCGAGCCCGCGCGATGCCAGCGAGCGCGGCATTTCGACGGTTCACCAGTTCGGCGGAACGTTTCCGCTGATGAGCATCGGGCGATCGTTCTTCGTCGGCCTCGAGCCGACCAGGAAATGGGGACCGTTCCGCTTCTATGATCGCAAGAAGGCCAATGAAATTGCCGTCAAGGCTGTTCAGGAATTTGGCATAACGCGGATCGACGACGGCGACCGCCTCGTAGGCGGCTTGTCCGGCGGCGAACGCCAGTCCCTGGCCATCGCCCGTGCCGTCCATTTCGGCGCCCGGGTCCTGATCCTCGACGAGCCGACCGCCGCGCTCGGTGTGAAAGAGGCGGCTCATGTGTTGAGGATCGTACTCGAGGCGCGCAAGCGCGGTCTTGCAGTAATCTTCATCACCCATCAGGTCATTCACGCCCTGACCGTCGGCGATCATTTCGCCGTCCTCATCAGGGGGGCACTGGCGGCCGATTTCCGCAAGGGTGAAAAGACTCGCGAGGAAATCACCGACCTCATGGCTGGCGGCGAAGCGATGGCGGAACTTGAAGCCGAAATCGAAGCGCATCAGGCAGCGCATGAAAGGCACACCCCAATGCTGACCTGAGACAGGCAGTGCCCGACGAGAACCTCCAAAGATGCGCCACCTCCACGGCGCATCTTCTGACCCGGCCGGCGGAATGAATTACACCGCCGGCCGGTTTCAGCCAGAAACCAGAGAGAGAAAACATGACTGTTCGCATCGCTGTCATCGGCGCCGGAATCATGGGTGCGGATCATGCGCGCATCGTAGCCGGCGACCTGCCCGGGACCGTCCTGCAGGTGGTATGCGATCCGTCGCGGGAGCGCGCTCGGACCGTGGCCGAGGAATGCGGCGCACTGGATGTCGCGTCCGATCCTCTAGCGACGATTGCGCGATCCGACGTTGACGCCGTTCTGATCGCAAGCCCGGACGAAACCCATGCGCCGCTGACGCTCGCTGCCATCGAGGCGAGGAAACCCGTCCTCTGCGAGAAACCGCTGGCCCCCAATTCGACCGACTGCATGCGCATCATCCAGGCGGAAATGAAGACAGGTCGACCGTTCGTCCAGGTCGGCTTCATGCGTCGCTTCGATCCTGCCTATGAAGAGATGAAGGCGCTGCTCATCGACGGCATTCTCGGCCGGGCAGTTATCATGCATAATTTCCACCGCAACGTTTCGGCGCCGGCAAACTTCACCGGGCTGATGGCCATCACCAATTCGGCGCCGCACGAATTCGATGTGGCGCGATTCGTCCTCGATACCGACTATTCCTCGATCTCGGTCTTCCAGCCGGCAGGTGTCGATGCTTCTCAAACGGGTGCGCTCGTCTTCATGGTGCTGGAGACATCTGGCGGCCAACTCGTGAACATCGAGATCAACAACAATGCGGCCTATGGCTATGACGTACGCGGCGAGTTGGTGGGCGAGAAAGGCTCGGTCTTTCTGGGCGCGCCAGCCCACTCCCGTATCAACATCGAACTCAAGTCGATCGAGCGCTACGCGCCCGATTGGCGCCCTCGTTTCGCGGAAGCCTACCGGCTACAGAACAAGGCTTGGCTCAACTTCGTCAAAACGGGTGTGCCGTCGCCGATAGCAGCCAATGCCTGGGATGGCTACTGTGCGACGCTGATCGCCGAGGCCGGCGTAAAGGCACTTTCCGAAGGCCGCAAAGTGGTCCTCGAACGCGCCGAAAAACCTGCATTCTATCTGGGCAAAGCATCATGAAACTGGGTTTTGTATCCGACAGCCTCGGCAGTACTGCGTTTGAAGAGCTGCTGGACGAGGCGGTGGGTCTCAGTGGTGTCGAAATCAACACTGGTGGATGGTCAACGGCACCGCATTTCGATCTGGTCGGGATGAAGTCCAGTGCAGCCGCCCGAAGGGAGTTCCTCAAAGCATTTGCGGATCGCGACCTGGAGGTGATCAGCCTGAATGCCAACGGAAACCCGCTGCATCCGACCGACCCTTCCCAGGCAGAGTGCCTGAAGGATACGATCCGCCTCGCCGGCGAGATGGGTATCAAGACCGTCTGCACCATGTCGGGCTTGCCGGCCGGGAACGCCCAGGATCGGATGCCGAACTGGGTCGTTTCGTCCTGGCCACCGGAGACGCAATCGATCCTGCGCTATCAGTGGACTGACGTGCTCATCCCGTTCTGGGAAGAAATCGTGGCACTGGCGAAGGAAAGCGGCGTGGAGCGCATCGCGCTCGAACTTCACGGCAACCAGTGCGTCTACAATGTGCCATCGCTGCTGAAGCTACGCGAGGCAGTCGGGCCCCTCGTCGGCGCCAACCTCGATCCGTCGCACCTGTTCTGGATGGGTGCCGATCCCCTCGTCGCGACCGAGGCTCTCGGTGCGGCGCTCTTCCACGTCCATGCCAAGGACACCATGCTGAACGCACCAGTCCAGGCAACGACCAGTCTGCTGGAAAACGGCAACCTGATCGATATCGCGGCACGTTCCTGGAGTTACATCACGCTCGGCTTCGGGCACGGCGAGGAATGGTGGCGCCAGTTCTGCTACCGGCTGAAAATGGCCGGCTACGACGGCTGGCTGTCGATTGAGCATGAGGATGTCATGCTCAACAGTCTGGAGGGGCTGGAGAAGTCGGTTTCGTTCCTCAAAAAAATCATGCCTGCCAGGGCCAGCGACTACAAACCGCAAGAAATCTGAGGAAGAAAGATGGCTCTATGGATTGATGCGTGTGCGACCGACGATATCGAGGAAGAGGACGTCATCCGCTTCGATCACGAGGGCCGGACATTCGCCATCTACCGCAGTCCCGACGAAGCGTTCTTCTGCACCGACGGGCTGTGCACGCATGAAAAAGTGCATCTCTGCGACGGGCTGGTTATGGAATACAGGATCGAATGCCCGAAGCATAACGGCGTGTTCGACTACCGGACCGGCGAAGCGCTGCGCGCACCGGTCTGCGTGAACCTGAAAACCTACAACACCAAGGTCGAGGACGGCCGCGTGTACATCGAGGTCTGACATGTCTGATACCTTTACCCTTGCGGCTTGCGCCGAGATGCTCTGGCGCGACAAGCCGATGGAATGGCGCGTCAAGCGCCTCACCGAAATGGGCTTCCAGGTCGGCCTCTGGAACTGGCCCGATCACGACCTTGCAATGCTCGAGAAATCCGGCGCGACCTTCTCGATCATGAACGGCTATCTGCGCGGCAGGCTTGCCGACGACGAGGGTGCCGCCGAACTGTTGAAGACAGCTAAGGAGACAGCGGCGGTCGGCAAGCGCCTCGGCGTCGCGCGGCTCAATTTGCACGGTACCGGGCTGGGCGAAGGCGGTCTGCCGGTCACGCCTTGCGAGATCGTCACCGGCGCGATGTGGCTCAAGGCGCGCGACACATTGAACCGCATTGCCGATCTCGCCGAGGCCGAAGGCGTGACGTTCACGCTGGAGAATTTGAACCTGCCGGTCGACCATCCCGGCGTGCCGTTTGGACGCGCCGAGGACACGCTGGCTTTGGTGTCGAGCGTGAACCGGCCAGGGCTCCGCCTCAATCTCGATCTCTACCATGCGCAGATCGGCGAAGGGAACCTGATCGAACTGTGCCGCGCCAGCCTACCATGGATCGGCGAGGTCCAGGTGGCCGACGTGCCGGGACGCATGGAGCCAAGCACTGGCGAGATCAATTATCGCGGCATCGCCCGAGCATTGAAGGACATGGGCTACCGCGGGCCGGTTGGCATGGAGGCGTTTGCCTCCGGCGATCCCGAGGCGGCACTGCAGGCCTTCCGCGAAGCTTTCACCGTCTGAGGAACAAAATGGTCACCAAGAGCAGCCGCCCCACCGTCGCCGACATCCGCGCCATGAAGGGCCGCGGACAAAAGATTTCCATGCTCTACGTCACCTCTGTCGAAGAGGCGGCCGCGGCGGATTCGGCCGGCGTCGACATGCTTTCGATCGAGGGGCGCTTCTTCTCGCCCGAAATGCGCGAGGCGGCCGGCCGCTGCTTCGTGCAGGTCGGGCTGCCCTACGGCCCCGCCGGCAATCTGGTCACCTCGGAGGATTATCTGAGAACCGCCTACCACTTCATGCGCATCGGCGGCGACTGCTTCTACTGCGCCGCCTCGCTCGATATCCAGAAGACGCTCTGCGACAACGCCGTACCTGTCGTCGCCCATGTCGGCCTGATCCCCTCACAATGCACCTGGACCGGCGGCTTCAAGGCCGTCGGCAGGACGGCCGACAGCGCGCGTGCGGTGTGGGATCACGTCAAGCGCCTGGAGGCCATCGGCTGCTTTGGTGCCGAGCTGGAAGTGGTGCCCGACCGGGTCGCCGAACTGATCACCCGCAATACGCCGATGATCATGCTTGGCATGGGCGCCGGGCCGCATGCCGACGCACAATACCTGTTCAGCGAGGACGTGCTTGGCCACACTGCTGGCCACAGGCCGCGCCACGCCAAGACCTACCGCAACTTCGCCGCCGAATATGAGCGGCTGCAGCGCGAGCGCATCGCCGCCTATCGCGAGTTCATATCCGACGTGCAGACGGGCGCTTATCCCGAGCCGCAGCATGTGGTTCCCGTCGCCGACGAGGAGCTTTCCGCTTTCAAGGCATCTCTGGGTCTATAGCGATATCTGCGGACATGCAGCCCGCTCAATGCGTCGACATGATCGGCCGCATTGCCTTCTGCAATCGCTCGCTGGATAGTCTCGGCCATGTTGGAGACCCTGGCGACTCACTGGCCCCAAATTTTCGCGGTCATCTCCGTGGTGATGGCGACCGTCGGCATCGTTCACGCCGTCATGACCAAGGAGGATGTCCGCGCCGCCACCGGCTGGGTCGGCGTCATGGTGCTGTCGCCCATCCTCGGCGTGCTGATCTATGCCGTCGCCGGCATCAACCGCATCCGTCGCGCCACGATCACCGCGCAGCGTCCGCTTGCCGGCGACCCGGTGTCCGCCAAGCATGAGCGCGACGTCGCCGCCGAAGAGGCCCTGATCGTCGAGCGATACGGGCCGCGGTTCACCGGCTTGAGAACACTGGGTGACAGGGTGGCGCGGCGTGCACTGACACCTGGAAATGCAATAGAGGTGCTGGAGACCGGCGACGAGGCCTATGCGGCCATGTATGCGGCGATCGACGGCGCCGAACGCAGCATCCTGCTCGAAACCTACATTTTCGACAATGACGCCGTCGGCCTGCACTTCGTCGAAGCGCTGGCCGGTGCGGTCCGGCGCGGCGTCGCCGTTCGCGTGCTGATCGATGCCGTCGGCGCCCGCTACTCCGTACCGAGCATCCTGGGGCATCTGCGCGAGGCCAACATCACCGCCGATCTCTTCAACGGCAACCTCGTCATGGGTCTGCGCCTGCCCTATGCCAATCTCAGGACCCACCGGAAGATCCTCGTGGTCGACGGCATGGTCGCCTTCACCGGCGGCATGAACATCCGCAAGGGCTTCTCGGCCGAGTTCGCCGGCTCCAACAGCGCCAGGGACACCCATTTCCGGGTGACCGGTCCGGTCGTCGCCGACCTCTTTTCGGTCGCCGCCGAGGACTGGCGTTTCGCTACCAAGGAGGCGCTGAAGGGCGATGACTGGCGAATTGCCCCGCTGTCACCGTCGCCCGGTGTGCCGATGCTGGTGCGGGCGGTCGCTTCCGGCCCGGATGCCAGCAACGAAACCAACCACAAACTGCTGATCGGTGCATTCTCCGTAGCCCGCAAATCGATCCGCCTGATGTCGCCCTATTTCCTGCCGGATCGAGAACTGATTAGTGCGCTGATAACCGCGGGCAGGCGAGGTGTCGAAATCGACATCGTCGTGCCGGCGGTGAACAACCTTTTCCTGGTCGACCGTGCCATGACGGCGCAATTCGACCAGGTGCTGAAGCATTATTGCCGCGTCTGGCGCACGGAGGGGCCTTTCGACCATTCGAAGTTGCTTTCGATCGACGGCGTGTGGGCCTATGTCGGCTCCTCCAATCTCGACGCCCGGTCGCTGCGGCTGAATTTCGAGATCGACCTCGAGATCCTCGACGCCGGCTTTGCCAGCGAGATCGAAGCGCGCATCCGGTCGGCGCTCGATACGGCCGTACCGGTCACGCTGGAAGCATTGCGAGCCCGGCCGTTCCTTATCAGACTGTTCGACCGGGCCCTTTGGCTCGGTTCGCCCTATCTCTAGGTGGGTTTATCCCTATCTCCAGGTGGGTTCACCCTGTCTCTGGATGAGAGTGAACCCATCTTTACCAAAACGACGTGTTAGGCGGATAGTTTGATGCCGATCATGGAATATAGACTGAAAGACTCTATTTGAGGGGCATGGTGAAAGCAGCGGCCATGGTAGGCACACGATGCGCGTGACCGGACGCAGCCTCCCGGCAAGCATGCTGTTATCCATTCGTGACCGCCGGATGCAGAAGGCAAACGTCGCCGCACACAAGACCACGGCCATCACCGGCACGCTGGTTGCCTCCTACAATGTCCACAAATGCATCGGCGTCGACAGGAAGTTCGACCCGGAGCGGACCGTCCGCGTCATCCGCGAGATCGATCCGGATGTCATTGCATTGCAGGAAGCCGACAACCGCTTCGGCGACCGTGTTGGGCTTCTCGACCTGGCCCGGCTCGAGCGGGAAACCGGCCTTGTTCCGGTGCCGATTTCCGCGACCGGCAAGGGCCATGGCTGGCATGGCAATGTCTTGCTGTTCAAGAAGGGCGTGGTTCGTGACGTGCACCAGATCAAACTTCCGGGCCTGGAGCCGCGCGGCGCGTTGGTGGCGGAGATCGACCTCGATGGAAGCCAGACGCTGCGCGTCATCGCCGCCCATCTCGGCCTGCTGCGCCGCTCGCGCTCCCAGCAGGCACGTGTCGTGCTCGACCTGATGAACAGCCCGGACGAAAAGCCGACCTTGCTGCTCGGCGACCTCAACGAATGGCGCCTCGGCAACCGCTCCGCGCTCAACACGCTGCATGCGACGTTCGGCCCGCAGCCGCCGGCGGTCCCCACCTTCCCCTCGAACCTGCCGCTGCTGGCGCTCGACCGCATCATGGCCAACAGGCATGGCATGATTGCCGCCGTTGACGCGCATGACACGCCGCTTTCGCGGGTTGCATCCGACCATCTGCCATTGACGGCCTTTGTCCAACTGGAGCGCATGGTTGACGCCGATAACGGTTTGATGTCCCAGGCGTCGCAAAGCGTGTAGATGTCCTGTGGAACGCCCGCTTCTTCCACGAGTTGATAGGTCTTGAGTTCGCAGGAGGACCGAATGAAGAAATTGATTTTAGCTTCCGTATTGGCATTTGCCGCAACGGCCGCGGTGGTGGCACCGACGCAAGCCGCAAGCGTGATTATCCAGTCCGACGACGATCAATATTCACCGGACGACCAGTATTCACCGGATGACCAATATTCACCGGATAATCGGTTCGACAATGGCGAAATCATCGTTCGCCGCCATCACGACCGGCGTATTTACGACAACCGGTATGATGACGACCAGAACGCGCAATATGGCGACTACAACGACGGCGAATATCGCCGCCACCACCGGCATCACCGCTGCCACATCGAACTGATCAAGCACTGGCGCCACCACCACAGGGTGATCGAGGAGGTCCGCGTCTGCGGCTAAATCTTGGTCGGGACAACCGGCTGGCGAAAGCCGGCGGGTTTGCCCTATTGTCCCCTCGATCAAGCGTTTCGACGGAAGCAGACGAGGGGTTCGGATGATCGCTTACGATTTCACCGGCAGGCACGCGGTCGTCGCCGGCGCAGGCGGCGGTATGGGCGAGGCGATCACGCTGGCGCTGCTCGATGCCGGCGCCTCCGTCACCGCCATCGACGTCAAGCCGCGCCCAGCGTCCCTCGCCGCCTATGACGACAGGCTCACCTTCGCGCAGGGTGATCTCACCGACGCCGCCTTTGTCGAACAGGCCGTCGGTAAGGCCGGCCGCGAACGCGGCGGCATCGACTATCTCGCCAATGTTGCCGGCGTGCTGTGGTTCGGCCGTGACAGATCGGCGCTCGAGATGGATCTCGACGTCTGGGACGAAGTGTTCAGGATCAATTTGAAATCCTTCGTGCACACGGCGCGGTCGGTCGTGCCGCATATGCGATCGGGCGGTCGCGGCGGTGCCATGGTGCATTTCTCGACCATCCAGTGGTATCGCGGCGACGCCAACCCACAGGACGCCTACCAGGCATCGAAGGCCGGCGTCTGCGCGCTCTCCAAATCGCTCGCCATGCAGTTGGCCGGCGAGCACATCCGCTCCAACGCCATCTGCCCCGGCATGGCGCTGACCCCGCTGCAGGCGCGCTGGGACACCGAGGAAAAGCGTTCGGCCGTTGCAAGCTACGCGCCGCTCGGACGCATCGGCACGCCGCAGGACATGGCCAACGCGGCCCTGTTCCTGCTTTCCGACGCGGCGAGCTACATCACCGGCATCGAGCTTGCCGTCGATGGCGGCCTGCTGATGCGCATGTAGCCAACACACCCGCTGCCGGCTGAGATAACAGAGAAACATCGGCGAATGACTCTATCCAAACGGCTGACCGCGCATCGCAATGATCGCACGACGCCTCCGGCAACTTTAAGGGGCCCGGCGTCATGAACCGGTCGCTACCCGGACAGGGCCTAACCTCGCTACGATACCCTCTGGACACAGCTGCCGAAGGCTGAAAAATGTGGAACGCAACTCGCTTTGGAGTTGAGCCGGAACACCAGGAGGTGGCGCTGAAATTGGAAGACATTGCCGGCCATCCGGCGTTGCATCGCTACGTTCAGGAGCAGTCGCTGGCGCTGATCCAGATCTATCAGGACAGCCCGCGGCTGGCCTCGATTTTTGCCACGCAGCAGCGCTGGCTGATGGGCCATGTCGGCCTTGCCATGCATTTCAGGCGCGACCCGCGCGACCGTCGCAAGGAGCTGACGGTATCGCGTTTCATCGAAGTCGTGCACCAGCACGCGGTGGCTAGCCGCAACACGGCGGACGCTTTCATCAAGGAGATGCTGCACTACCACATTGCCGAGTATGTGTCGGGTGGCGACGGCCGCACGCACCCTTTGCAGCCGACGGCGGCAACCGTGCAGACTTTTACCGGCTGGGTCCTTGCCCATTTGCGGACGCTGGATCGCCTCGACGGTGCTGACCGCTTGGCCAGGTTCCTGGAGCACCCCGAGATGGTTGCCAGGCTGCAGCCTCTGGTGGCGGACGGACTGCTTGCCTCCAAGCCGGTGCGCGAACCCAATCAGACCTTTTCCCTGTTCATCTGGCTCAACAATGGCGGCATCGTCATGGACTGGCTGATGTCGGGCATCGACCCCGATCATGCCGGCCTGGAGCGGATTGCGACCAGCGTGGTTTCGATCGGCGATTTCGCCAAATGGCTCAAGCTGTCGCGAACTCACCTTGCCCGCAAACTGCGCGCTGCCGAGAATCTCGGCAGCATCGGCTGGCTCGGCCAGCGCGGCCATTCGGTGATGTGGGTGTCGAACACCTTCTACCAGGAATACATGACCGTCCAGGCCGCCAAGCTGGCCATAGTCGATGCCGCTTTCGACGCGGCTTTTGACCAGCCGGCAGGCAACTGATCGGTTGGGCATCCCCGTGCGGGAGACGCCCAGGGCAACGAACTCGGGTCAACGGGTTCCTTCGGAGCCTTCACCGGCGCGTTGGCTGACGAAAACGAAAAAACCCGCCTGCGCGGCGGTAGTGTCTCAGTTTGAAATTTCGGCCACTGACTTTTTATAGGGACTACGCTTACCCGGCTTCGGCGCAACGACGTCCATCTTCTCGCAAAGGTCGTCCATCGACCAGAGCGTCTGCGATACGCCAGCGGCCATTGCAGGCGAGGTCTTGAGCGTCTTGTGAATGCGGACGAAGCTGTACCAGACGGTGTATAGCGCAACCATGTGAACGTGATTTTCGAACTTCTTTGAGAATGCATTGGTGAGGCGCGTAAAGCGGCGCATGTGCAACCGCATGGTAAGGTTCTGGCGTTCAACATGCGACGTGCTGACGTGCGCCAGATCGGGCGAGCCTTCAATCCGGGTCTTCTTCGCGCCAGTGCAAACGGCGGGGCTGTAGCGGCGCTCCCCTCAGTTTGCGAGAGCTAGCCTCGCAACTTCAGATTCTATCTTGGGCATTCTGACGACGAAGCTTCCAATTTTTTTTGGCACTTTGCCTAAAGCAAAGTGGATGTCGTAATACCCCTCATCCTGAGCGGGGAAGCCTCTCATCCCGAAACCAAAGACACGGCCGGGTTCGTCGTCTGGCTGCTTTCCTACTTTTTCGGCTATCTTAAGGATTTCCTGCTTCCGTGGTCCGGTTAAAGAAAATGAATAATCACCTTCATAATCAGGGTCACAGTCAATCGAAAGCCGAACAAACAATCGATCTATAATTGCTGGAAACGATCCGACGACAACAACATCGTTGTAAACCCCTATGAGCATTTCCTTACCGTTGTCTTCTTTCCTGGCATCTTCGCAGATTATCACGCTCTTAAGGGTAAACTTGGCCATTATGCCGGCTCCGGTACCCGCTTAATGACTTCTATGTTTTTATAAACAACCTGAGCTGCAGCAGAGCTGGATCCCTCCCGACGACCAAGAGGTGGCGTTTTGGCAGGAGCGTTATCAAATACCTTAAGGCTAGAAAGTGGAGTGATCGCGATATCCAATCTGCAATCCATAGCACGAGCCAGATTGTGTAGCGTCCGGAGCGTCATATTCTTCTGGCCAGATATGCACCTGGAAATCACCTCTGGATTATTCATACCCAGTCGCTTAGCCATCACTTTCTGTGTCAGGCCGGTTTCTTTCGCCGCGTTCCTATACGCAATCTGAACGCTGGAAATTACCTTATGAAGCAACCCATACCATTGCTCAGCTAGGCGCTCTTCCGGAATCCGGGTTTCTGAAAGATGCGTACTCATAGACACTCCTCTCGGGGAACATCATATCCCCTATTTATACAGTTTGAGAACGGTCTTGCCTGCATTCGATACTTGCCAGGGAATAGCTCTTCCCAATCATCAACAGCCCTTTGTATCTGCCGTTTCCATTTTGGATCGCTCTTCCCACCGAAATAACTTCTCGGGCGCTGAAAAAATGCTACAAACGTATCACAATCACCAAAGGCACCAAATATTCGAATGCGATCCGGTCGGGCTTGATTCTGGACTCGCAATTCAAAAATATCTGACTGCCAGCACTTCATATACTGGCAATTATCTATCTCATCACCTTTGATGTAACGCCCCAAGAACGCCTTCACATTGGCAGAGTACTCTAGCGCCTTCCTAGGGTCTTTTCTGGTGAGCGTTTGGAGCAGAGCCGGGGGCATCCATAACTCTCGGACAATGCATTCGTCGGGGTCTAAGGCCACGGGAAACTGCACCAGTTTCCCGTCAGCTATGTTCTCCCCCAATATCGTGCGAAATGACTTATAAGTCAATGCTTGCTTGCTCCCCCAGCAGGGCAATCGCTTCGGGTTAACGGGAGGTGCGTATGGGATGCGAATGTGATTCATGAGGGGCTTCGTGATTTGCGGAGCCCTCGATGTCGCGC